>JAFAVN010000114.1 GCA_019242435.1 Verrucomicrobiota bacterium
CGTCGTGAATGCGTGCAAATACCCAACGCCCTGGAGGGGAGCCGCTTTGTAGGGGGCTAGCTCGATTGGTCCTAACAGACGGCTCCCGGGAACAATCCATCGGGTCCTTGCGCCCCTGTCTGGGGTCGTTCCTAGGGGGGATGCCTAGCTAGCGGATCGACGGAAGGCCTTGGATGATTCCCGGGAGCCGCCAGCTCTCGGCCCATAGCGTTGCTCACCTACAAAGCGGCTCCCGGGAACAATCCATCGGGTCCTTGCGCCCCTGTCTGGGGTCGTTCCTAGAGAAGACTTCTAGCCAGGATCGATGGAAGGCCTTGGATATTTCCCGGGAGCCGCCTGCTCTCGGCCGATAGCGTTGCTCACCTACAAAGCGGCTCCCCTCCAGGGCGTCGGGCATTTCCACCGCGTTCGCCGCGTTGCGTTCCCGACCCGTTTCCCTCACGTCCTCACATATTGATGCTCTTGGGTGAACCGGTTCAGAACAATCTGGGTCACTGCGTCTAGCGCCGAGAAAACATGATAACCAGTAGTGGCGATTGCCTCAAAGCTGCGCACGCGCCGGCGCCGATTGTTTAAGAGATATTCCAAGTACGAAACGGGTGCGACTTCCGCCAAGTCACGCTTATTGTACTGGAGCACATAGGGCATCTCGTCCAGGTTGAGATGCTGTTTTTGCAGGTTCTCTTCTAAATTCCTGAGGCTCAGAACGTTCTCATGCATCTGTTCCCATTGTGAATCTGCAACAAAAACCACTGCGTCCACGCTGCGCAGAACCAGTTGCCTTGTCCTGTTGTAGGTTACCTGCCCGGGCACCGTGTACAGCTGGAACTTGGTTCTAAAGCCTTGAAGGACCACCGCTTCGACTGGCAAGAAGTCAAAAAAAAGGGTCCGGTCTGCGGCAGTCGCCAAGGAGACTAGGTCACCCCGAAAAGCTGGAGGTAACCGCGAGTGAATATAGGCCAAGCTGGTCGTTTTCCCTCCCAGTGCAGGACCATAATAGACGACCTTAAACTGAATTTCTTTGCTCGCGTAGTTAATGATGGGCATGCGGCCGCAGCTTCAGTCAGGAGCGGATCAATTGCTAATGTGACTGAGAACGAGACCGATTTTTTCGCGAACCCCAGGCTTAAACGGTCGCCTGGAATGACGGACCACGATGCCAGTCTGACCACGAACAAATACGCTGATCAATTCACGAGCCCACCCGAGGGTCATCGTTTCCACCGGGCCGAATCCCAGGCCTTCTGCTTGCTTACCGGCCTGGTTGGCCAGATCGGAGAGGAGTTGCACCGCGGCCGGAGTCAGACCCAGTTTCTCCGGGTCACCTTCCAGTACTTTACCGCCGGGGCCGAAAAGTAATGCAGCACTGATTCCTGGAAGCTCGCCAACCTTTTGAATCACCTGGTTCAGGTCCAGAGAAGTTTCGGCCAGGAAAATGGATTGTAACGCTCTTAGATTCGGTTCTAGTGACCCGAACCCCTTGAGTGCTTGCTCTCCTGATAGATCCCGTCGCGCTTCAACCGAAGGTTTCGGCCTTCCGATCAATTCCAGCTGTTTGGAATCAGCCGCTCCTTCCCGGTCTGGCCCCGTTTTGTTCACTGGCTCTTTTTCAGCTGCTTGTTTGACTGCGTCAGCAAACGGAGTCGTTATCGGCGGTACCTTCTCTTCCGGTTCCTGGTCTGGACGCGGATGTAAGAGATTCGTCGGATAATTCGGTACGATCTCTTTGACCGGGATCGGTACTTCCTCGGCATTCGCAGTATCCGCGAAGTGAATTCGTGCTTCCCTCGGAAGCAATCTAAGAAAGTCCGAGTAGGGTAGAGTGACCTTCCCGTTAGCTATCTGGGAGTGAATCAATTCAAGCGGCAGATCAATAGTCAGGGCTGGTTCATTGAATAGCCGAGCGATACCCGAAGGCTGAAATTCCGGAGGTAGATTTTCCAGAATCGGCTTGAGAGGTAACCGGATGGATTGACCAACGTAACCAGTCAATGGTGGAGACGCCGGCAGTTCTATCTGCTTCGATGACAGGGACGGTGGCCGCGCTTCTGTTCCCGATTCCTTCAGGAGGTCCTGGGGGATCGGTGGCGGCACTGCTTCCTCTACTGGTTTTGACTGCGTCTCCGGTGGTGCTTTTTCGTCGTCGGCCCCCACGTTTGGAACTGAAGTGGTTGTCGCGGGAGTCAGTTCCTTTTCGGACCTCTGTATTTCCGCTGCCGTGACAGGCGTAGGAAAAGTTTCTTTGGGCGTGGCCTCAGTCGGGTGTTTGGGCTGAGACTGCGGCACCAGGTCTCGCAATCGGGGCGCAACTCTTACAGGAGAACTCGGACGAACTCCGGATGCAATCTCCTTTTCTTGCGGTCCCGTCGACTCCCGGAGCTGTGATTCGTCCTGGTCTGATTTTGCTGATTTGGACTTAAACCAAGAGAAGAAGGACATGATCAAGGCGGCCGTATAATATCACGCCTACATCAACGGGGAAACGTAAAGCTTCATCGCTGAAACTAGACCGCCGATATAGTACCAGCTCAGGTCATAGTAGAAGCTTCGGTCGGCTGCCCGGTACGTTAGATGAACTATCTTACCGGGTTGGTTAACGTCATAAACGAAGAAGACCAGATCGCCGTTCGGTCGAACTGTGTAACGATAGGCGACCAGGCAATGGTTGATCGGCTTGAACCGGGTGATGTAGACAGCTTCGATGTCCCCGGAATCCAGGTGCCGGCGTAGCCAGCCGGCAAAATACTTCTGCCCGGAGCGCGGTGCCGGAAATACGATCCGCCAGTTACCAACCCGCCAATAGGATGGCCACCAGACTCCGAGATTCTTCTGTAATAACAACGAGTGGTCAGCCGAAAAACTGTATAGGTCCGGGTAACCCGGAAAAACGATTTTCTCTGCTGGACCGGCGCTCCAGGGAGGGTATTTGATCACCTGCTGAATCCGCTGGCGATAGGCGTCCTCGCCGATCTTAGGAAGAGTGGGGTCGAATTTTGCGAACCGGTAGAACTGCAGCTCAGATCTGACCATCGCAAAGCAATGCCGGGAATAATCCGGAATGTTGCCAGGGTTTCGATGGTGAGCCTTTATTTGTCCGGAACTGTCCGGTCTGTAATCAAAGTAGAGGTTATTCGAGAACGCAAAGGTGTCCTGCGGAAATTTAAATGATGGCGCCTCTTTGGCTAACCCGATCGAAGAGACACTGATCCATAGAAGAACGAGTAAGTTTCGCACTTAGAACTGTTTTCGGAGGTTACTCGGAAGAATGTTAAGCTCGGCCCGATATTTCGCCACGGTCCGGCGCGCTATTGGGATACCGCGTTCTGAGAGAATTTCCACAATTTCTTTGTCACTAAGCGGCATTCGTGCATTCTCATTCCGGACCAGGTCGCCAATTGCCTCCTTTACACTGGTATTACTGAGAGAAATTCCATCGCTGGTTTGATATCCAGGCGTGAAGAAAAACTTCATATCAAGAACGCCTTGTGGAGTTGCAATATATTTGCCTGAAATAGCGCGACTTACCGTCGTCTCGTGTACCCCGACCGCTTCCGCGATCTGGACCATGGTCATCGGTTTCAGGAAAGCAGTGCCGAAATCGAGAAAATCTTTTTGTCGCTTTACGATCTCGGACGCGATGTTCAGAATCGTCTGCTGCCGTTGGTGGATGCTCTTGATCAAGAACTTACCGCTTCTGATCTTTTCCCGAATATAATCTCGTACCTCCGCCCCGTTCCGGCTTTGGGCCATTAGATCTCGGTAAGTTTTGTTAATCCGCAAGTGCGGGATCTGATCCCCGGTCAGGGAGACCACATATTCGTCGCCCACCTTCTCTACAAGCACATCCGGCAAAACGTAGCTATTGGGTTCGGGCGAGAAGATCTGACCCGGTTTGGGATCCAAGGTTGAAATCAGATTGGCTGCTTTTTGCACCTGATCGACGGAGACGCCCAATCGACGGGCGATATCCGGATAGCGTTTTCGGCCCAACTCCTCCAAATATTGATCGACGATCTGGTATTCGATACTACCAGCCTTACCTAGCCGTCGAAGCTGGATAAGCAGGCAATCGCGCAAGTCCTGGGCGGCGACTCCGACCGGATGCAAGCTCTGGACCAGGTGCAAGGCGTCGGTCAGCTCTTCCAAAGAAACGTCAGACTGATTGACGATTTCATCCAGCTGAGCAGAAAGAAACCCGTAATCATCGATATTGCCGATGATCTGTTCCGCGGCTTTCCGCTGCCGCCGGCCCGTCTCCGCGGTATTCAACTGCTCTAATAAATGCTGCTGAAGGGTTTCCTGGTTGGCGATTGAATCCAGGAAAAATTGGCGTCTTTCTTCGTCCTCCTGGCTCCGTGCAGAATAGTTGACATTCTGCGCCATGTAGTCGCGCCATTCTTCATCCAGTTTTGCTAATTTCTCGAATTCCTCTTGGAAATCCGCTTCGTCAGCAGATCGCTCTTCGGTTTCGTATGTATTCGGTTCTTCCTCGAGAACCGGGTTGGTTTGAAGTTCCTGTTGAACGATGTTGCGAAGCTCAAGCGTCGGCGCCTGCAGTATCTGCAGACTCTGCTGCAGCTGCGGAGCAAGGACTTGCTGCAGTCCCAAGCCTTGTATTTGTTGCATTCCCGGACCCGCCATAAGACAAGCTAGGGTGATACTAGAAGATTGGCACAGAAACTGCAACTCGCCGGAAGTTCGTTGATAACAAATGACAGATGACAAAGACAAATAGATGGGCCTAGCCTGTGAGGCGCAAGGTTGACGTCCCACCTGTCACCTGTCATGCGGTCTCGCTTCCGGCGAGGGGGCCTACCGGCCACCTTCGTCGGTGTTACCGGGGTCGTCGACTCGATCGATTGTATCCACGATGGTTTCCGGCGGGCAGCCCAGCTTGATCAGGCCATAGCTTAATAGGGTCTTGCTATCTACCCAAATCCCCGGCTTGTCCGTATGTAGCACCACCGAGATCACTTCGTGGCCGCTCCGCAATGCCGAGCTGACCAGCACTTGCTGAGCCGGCCGGGTATAACCGGTTTTGAGACCGTTACAACCGGCAAAGTGCCGGAGCAGCCGGTTATGGTTCCGAAGTTGATCCACTTTACCCGACGGAGTTCTCCAGGTGTAATAAATGGTCGACACAATTTCGCGGAACAGGGGCTGTTCCATGGCCGCTCTCGCGATTAACGCCAGATCGTGAGCCGTCGTGTAGTGGTTCGGGTCATGTAAACCGTGCGGATTAGCAAAATGACTGGAAGTAGCTCCTAATTCCGCTGCTCTGAGGTTCATCTTTTCCGCGAAGGCCGACACCGATCCGGCATTGTCCCGGGCAAGAGCCATGGCAACGTCGTTGGCGCTTTTTAGTAACATGCCAAAAAGCATTTGTCGCCGCGTATACTGTTCGCCTGGCCTTAGGTTCAAGTTGCTTGGCTCGACCTTAGTGTCTTCAGGAGCAACGGTCACCAGGCGATCCAGATCGCCGGACTCAATTACGATCAGGGCTGTCAAAATTTTGGTCGAGCTGGCCGGATACTGCCTAGCGTCAGGATTTTTCGTGTAGATGAACTCTCCGGAGTAAGAATCGAGCAGGGCTGCGCTTTGGGCAGCTAGCGGTAACTCCTGCGTAGTCGCGGCAGACGGCGAAGCATCAGATTGAGCAGTGGAGGTGCCAGTTAACGTCCCGGGGGCGCAGATCGCCAGAGCAGCGACAATCAAGCAAGCAATTTTCCGTCGGCCATCATCCATAAAACTGCGTCACGGTAATTAAGTACTTCTTCATAAACATCGTGCCTGCCGTCCTTGATGGGAATCGCTATCGCGTCGGCCAGGTAACCCGGCGCGATGCGACCCAGCCATCGGTCTAAACCGATGGCGCGGGCCGGATTCACCGTGACCATTTGTAGCAATTCTTTTGGAGACAAGAAAGCGTAGGATCGAGCAGCCATGCGCATTTCCGCAAATAAATTCAGAGAATCATTACTGGCGAGGCTGTCGGTCCCCAGGCACAGGCAAAGGCCTCGGTCTCGCAAGGCCTCAAACGGGAAAGAGCGATGATGCAGAAACCGGCTGCTTTTCGGGCAATGGACGATCGAAACCGAGCGCCATTCCTTCCGTCCCAAAATGGCGAGGTCCGCATCGTCGAGCTCATTCATATGGACAAGGATGGCGTTCGGCGGCAACAGGCCGGACAGCGCCAGTAATCGAAAGGGGGAGAGCCGGCCGCAATCACTCATTCGCCGGCCCATCTTACTCAAAAAATCGAAAAGCTCGCCTTTACCGCAGGCGAACATCTCATACTCCGTGCTCGATTCCGCTAGATGGGTGGTGAACGGCATATTGAAATCACGGCTGGCTCGGATAGCAGCCAGGTAAAGCTCAGCTGATGCCGTGTAAGGTGCGTGCGGACTAACTCCGAAACCACCCGACCAATCCGGGGCGGATTCAAAGAATAGCCACGAGCCAAATGCGGGTTCGTCCAGCCAGGGACGTGGCCGAATGTCGATGAGCTCCAGAAAATGCCAGGTCCTGATGCGGGGCGCCGGCAGGCGCGGCAAAATCTGTGGTGTTGCCACGATATTAAATACCGACGTGACACCAAAAGACCTCAGCTCATTGAGCCCAACCTCCATGGCGGCAAGATAATCATCGTCTGTGAGCGATCGCTTCAGCGCGTTGATCCGGCTGATCCATTGAGGAAAATTCCGGGAAGGTAACATGCTACCGCGCAGTGAACTGTAATCCAGGTGACAATGCGCGTTAATTAACCCGGGCAATACTATGACGTCGCCGAGGTCCTCGTATTCCCCGGCGTGTCGGGATAGAACCTCCTTGGCGGGACCCGCATCGATAAAGCGATTGCCGGCTACCACGAACGCTCCATCCTCTACAGGAGCTGAATTCATGCTAACGAGCCGTCGACAGCGGTATCGAATCATTCAGCCGGACCTTTGATGATCTTTCTAGCTTCGGCCACAAAAAGATTACAAGCTTCTACGCAGAGAAACGGGATGACTCCATAGTTTCTGCCGAGTTGATCCACCGTGGAATCGAACTTGGACTCTGGCAAATATCGGCGGGGAGAGTGGCCATCTATCTTCCAAAGAATGGTGCGGAGGCAGCCCGAACCAGACTGGCAAAACCGTCCGGCAAGCTCTTCTGCTTGAGGAAGAGTCAGCTTTTGCGTAACGCGATACATACCGGTCTGGCGCTGCAATGTTTCCCGCAGATCGACCGGCAAGACCTCGTCACGGTTGTATGCAAGCCAGGTTGCAAATGCACCCGGGTAGAAATAGTCCAATGCTTGGCGCGTCTCAGCAACCGAGGAAACACGCAATTCCCAACCCCTTCGAAGATTAGGCGCGCCTTTCAATGGACGATACTTTTTTTTCGCATCATAGCGCACGATTTCCAGAGCGGCGGTGGTGTCAGCATACCTAGCCAGGGTTGCGTCCGGCTGCTGGTCATCTTTCCAGTGGCGAATCACGTAACCTCTTGGATTAACTCTCCGCACGATGATCTCTCCCACATAAAGCGGTCCGCCATTGAGATAGTCCTGAAGCGCCTGCTCAATCATCGAGTAAAATCGAACCGTTCTACCGTCTCAAGGATGATGTCTGCCATCATTGCCTCCATCCCGATTGCCCCCGCATAATAGAGTTTGCGTCCTTTGAGCTGGTATGGGTTTCGCCGAAAGACCTCTTGGTGACTGGCTGCACCCTGAGCTTGGCTTTCTATACCTAACAATACCGGGATATCTTCGTAACTGTGCAGCCCGTCCGAGATGAAGAAAGGGACCACCACCACGAAAGGCTGTGTCGTCAGCGTATCCCAAGCCGAGATGGGCGGCTCTTCTTCCATGAACGCGGCTACTACTTCCGGGTAAATCTTTCTTCCGCGGATGGCGCTAACTTGTCGTTTGGCGGCTACGGCCGAGTTTTCGTTCAGTCCAGTGCCATGCGCTACAATCATCAGGCTGGTTTTGTCGGCAGGCACACCTTCGGCAACTTCTTTGGCGCGGTATAACAGCAGGTCCGTCATTCGCGGATCGTTTCCGACCGGTTGGCAGTACTTAATAACTCGGCCGTTCCGACGAGTAACTGCCCCGGTCAGTTCGAGTTCACGGGGAATTACTCTGGCCGTGAAATAACCTTCACTGATGAAATTAGGGACAATATACACGTCGTCTGATTCGACCATCCTGAGAACTTCACGCAGACTCGGTTCCTCTTTCCAGAAAGCGCAGTGCACCTCCGAAAAAATCCGGCGCCTTCGAATCTCTTTCGCATGCGTAAACGTTGGAAGGCTCGAATCCGGATTGACGGTAGAACCATGGCCAACCAACACCAAAGCGCTCCCCGGTTTGCGCTGCGCTGACATGTAGCCAATATCGACTGAGGCATACCCGCGTCAACGCCGGAAGGGCGAGGCAACTCGCCTCAAGCCCGTTGATGACAAATGACAAATGACAGAGGACAAATATTAGCATCTGGCACTTGCGGCTCACAAGCCGAGTGGGGCTAATTTGTGATCTGTCGTGCGGCGTGCGGCGAGCTTCAGGCGAGCACACTCAGAACAGTCCTGTCGTTGCCGGCTCAGGGAGGCCCCAGGCTTGCCAAAGCCTCAAATATTCCGCTCTCGGCAGACATACATAGTGAGGTTGATCAGGGGCCCGTAACCAAGTGATCATCCGCACCAAATTCGGTTCCGCCATAGTTGTGCATCCTGCTGAGGGCCGGGTTGGTCCCCGCCGGATATGAAAAAAGATTGCACTACCAAACCCCGGTACCGGTGGATCGGCATTGTGCCGGACCTCAACCAACCAGCGATACGCAAAGTCACCCAGCCGCATTCTGGCTTTGTGATACCAAGGGGGTGGATTTTTTGGGTCTACCGTGACGTGTTGGTTATAAAAGGGACTATTGAGGTCGTCTACCCAGGCGTCCGCCGCGGTAACCGTCTGGAACGGATAGTTCGCACCCGCTGGCAAGGATTGGTCGTAGGTGTAGATCACACCGATCTTAAATACACCGGCCGGCGCACGGTCGTCTTTCTCTACTTTGACCGGACCTCCGTCTCCCCTATCGCCTAGTTCTCCTCGCCCCCAAGCCAAGCCGTGTTTCCCGAACAGCACATCCATAGGCGCCCCCACCTTGGTCCAGCCTTCAGCGGTTTTCTGCATCCGTTGCAGCTTACCGGTCATACTGTTCCAGTCTGGTGCGATCCCGATCACCAGCTGTTTTACCGAGGGATCGAGCTGTCCGGCGCCGCAGAGCGGCTGCAAACCCGAGAATAGAAAAAAAGCCAGGAGAAACCCAGCGACTCGCCTGAGGCTGGTCGCATGACAAATGACCGGTGACAAATGACAAATAAAAAGAATGGACCAAGATCGCTTCATTCCTTTGAGACCTATATTTGTCATCTGTCATTTGTCATCCTGGACCGCACGCCGGTCGCCAGGAAATGGCGGAACAAAACAGCCCAGGGCGAATCGGTTATGCCATTCATGGCGGCCGGTGTGCGATCCAGGATCGCGGATAGAATTTGCAACTGGCGGAGCGTTTCGCTAAACGGTGCAGGATGCATCTGCGCCTTAGGATGTTAAGCCTAATCCTGTTGGTTTTCACTGGTTGTTCTTCGCAGAAAATTTATCGGTGGGTGCCGTTCGTCGGGCCGAAACCCGCACGGCCGGGGGCCGTGCCCAACGCAATTACGAATGAAAGAGTCAGAGCCAATCCATTCGGCCCGGTTACCGGGGTATTGGCCTATGGCCTGGAGATGCGAGTTACCGTGACGCCCGATACTATCAAGCTGCCGGATACGAGATCTTTTGAGGGGCGGATTGTCCTCATAAACCGGTCCAGGAAAGCGATTACCCTCTCCTTTAATGACAGTCGGCAATATGATTTCATTCTGAGAGATGCGGGTGGGAAGAAACTTGTGCAATGGTCGGATGACCAGCCGGTCACCCAGAATCCCGGATATATCATTATCAATCCCAACGAGCGCTCCGAGTTCGGCGGCAATATCTCGACTCGTGATATGGCGCTCGGTCGCCGATATACCCTCGAGGCAAGCATTGTCGGTTACGACCAGCTAATGACCACAGTCAATCTAACACCGACGAAATAGATTCAGCGGGGTTCCCCTGCGTTCCTACTTGCCATTTGTCATTCATCATTTTCTATTCTCTGGTGCGCCGCTTTGGAACGCTCTTCTGTGCGTTTTCTGTCTTTCAATTGATTGGGGGACCGCTAGTGGCATTGCAAGCGGTGGCATGGGTCCGAATGGCGATTGCCTATTCGCAAACTGAAGGGATCGGCGCGGGTATCAAGAAGACCTTTGATGGCGAACACCCCTGCCCGATTTGTAAGGCGATTGCCAAAAAGACCAGTACCCAGCAAAACGAAACCGCGAACCTCTCGCTAGCCAAAATCTACCTCCAATGTCCGAAGAGCCGTACCCGGCTTTTCCCACCGGCAGAGTATTGGCTGCAATCAGCGCCTGATATAGTTCGTGCTGGCACTGTGGTGAAACCTCTCCTGCAGCCGCCTCGGATAGGGTAGGCGAGGCCCGGCACGTCAGAGGGCGACGCGATCTTTGCCGGGCAATTCCAGGCCAGAAGTTACGGCTCAAATCCGGCTCGATTAAAACGAGTGGCAAAAAGGGCCTTTGGCTTCGCCGAGATTCTCGCCTCAGCAAGTGGGCTCCGGACCGCGAACAACGGACTACCACCGTGTTCCTAAAGTCACCAATCACTTCTCACCAATCACCCATCATATGGACTTTCCTGTCACCCGGCCCAACATCTGGTTGCCGGCTCTCTTTGGCCTGCTCTGCTGGCCTCATTTAACATTTGCTCACGGTTTCGCCGGAGATCGGTTCTTTCCGGCTACGATTTCGACAGACGATCCCTTCGCGGCCAGTGAATTGTCGTTACCCACTATTCTCTATATTCGCCAACCTGGTAGCCCTCCCATTAAATCGATAGATTTCTCAAGTGATCTTTCGATTCTAGTTCTCCCGGGTGTGGCCCTAACGCTGAGCGACGGCTATCAATGGCAAAAGTCAGCCGGACAACCTGCGCAGACCGGCTTTGACAACTTCAGTGCAAACCTTTTGTACGAATTCTTTGAGAACGATGCCCACGAAGCGATTATGTCTATCGGTTTAACCAGCGAATTTGGCGGTACCGGCAGTCGGGCGGTAGGCAGTAGCTCTTTCAGCACTTTAACTCCAATCTTCTATTTCGGAAAAGGTCTTGGCGATATTCCGGCAACCTTAAACCCGCTAAGACCATTGGCGGTGACGGGGGAGATCGGGCTTGCTATCCCTACCCGGAGCGCGAACCGAACGGTAACCTTCGACCCAACGACGGGCCGTTCCCAGGTTTCCAGTACGCCTAATCCTGATGTACTGGAGTGGGGGATTGCCGTCGAATACAGCCTCATTTATCTTCAGGAGCACGTCAAAGATATCGGGTTGAGAGCTCCGTTCAATCGATTGATTCCGCTAGTCGAGTTCTCGATGTCTACCCCGGTCGACCGGCACGGTGGTACCACGACGGGAACTGTGAACCCGGGCGTCATCTGGTCCGGACAATATTTCCAGGTTGGGGTCGAGGCTGTGCTGCCAGTCAACAAGCATACCGGATTCAACCCCGGGGTCGTCGGCCAACTCCATTTTTATCTGGATGATCTACTTCCCAAGTTATTCAGCAAACCTCTCCTCTAAAATGAAAACGTTAGGAATTATAATCTCGGCATCGGCCTTTGTTCTTTTCAGCGCCGGCATCGCTTCGGCGCATGCTTTTCTTGATCACGCTCAGCCTGGTGTCGGTAGCACTGTCAAAGATGCGCCCTCGGAAGTTAACATCTGGTTTACGGAAAAGTTAGAGCCTGCCTTTAGCTCAATTCAATTGTTCGATCAGCAAGGGACCCTCATCGGGAAACGAAAAGCAACTGTCGATTCCACAAATCCGGTTTTGTTAAGGTTGCCGACTCCAAAGCTGGGACCAGGAACTTACAAAGTCGTCTGGAAAGTAATGTCCGTCGATACTCATGTTACTTCTGGGAGCTTCAATTTTACCGTCGCAGCGTCCCGGTAAGCCCAAAAATGATGCCTGAAAGCTTTCTCGACTGGGTCGAAACGGCTACCCGATTTGTGATCTTCGGCGCAGCGATTTTGCTGATGGCCCTTTTTGTTTTTTACTTGTTAATCTGCCCGCTTGAGGACGGTCGCCGATTCCGCCTTCTTTTTCTTCCGAACAAATTGATCTTGGTGCTGCTGAGCGTTGGCTTGGTCGCCCAGATAGCCTGGACCATTGAGCTGCTCGTTTCGTTGAGCAGTGAAACCGGACTCACGGCAGAGGAATGCTGGGCGTTCCTGTTCGGAACTCGGTTTGGCAGATTAGGACTGCTGCGGTGTTGCCTGTTGGGCGCGTTGTTGGGCTATCGTGTCATTCATCTTCTACGGGGCGTCGGATCTCTTTCAAACGACCGGTCCGCCCGCATTCGCCGCAGCAGAAGCGATGCGGACGGGGGTGATGGAGTGCTGGAGGGTCGGCGTACTAGGCTTTGTTCGAGCCCAGAGAAAAGATCCCTCATCGGCATCCTGGAGTCGCTGCCACTGCGACCGCTGGAACCTGGTCTCTGGCTGGAAGCGGGCCTGGTGCTTGCCCAACTGGCATCGCTTGCTTGGCTAGGCCATGCCGGAGCCGGGGTTGGTCCATGGGGTAATGTTCAGCTAGGCGCAGACCTTGTGCATCTGGTTGGCAGCGCTGTTTGGCCAGCCGGATTGTTTCCGTTGTTACTTTGCCTTAAACTTGCCATCCCCCAAGAAATTAAGGAAACCGCATTACGCCGATTTTCAGATTTATCCGTTGTGATGGTAGTGATTATCGGCGGTACCGGTGTGTTAAACGCCTGTTTTCGATTACAAGACCTGTCCCAGATCGTCACGACCAGTTATGGCAAGTACATTTTTCTGAAGACTGTCTGTTTCCTGTTGCTGATCTGTTTCGGAGCAGTAAATCGCTTGAAGTTGATTCCGCGTCTTAGAGGAACCGCCCAGGATATTTCACCTGCCCGGGAGAGCTGGCTGGCCCTTCGACGCAACGTATTAATCGAGCAGCTGCTTTTTGTAATCGTGTTAGTAGCGGTTGCCCGTCTGGGGCTTCTCCCACCGCCGCACGAAGCATGAGGGATGGCGTATGGGCGTATGGGCGTATCGACGTAAGGACCTCTGGTATCGGCTACCGCTCGATAATAAGTCCGACACGTTTTACCGATCATATGGCTCAGGAAGACGCAACGCGCCTGTGGCGTCTCACCGACACGCCCGCACGCCCATACGCCGACACCTCTACTACCGCCTTT
>JAFAVN010000367.1 GCA_019242435.1 Verrucomicrobiota bacterium
CCTTTGCCATTAATAGCAGCGCCAACGGTTTACCAACGAGCATGCTCCGGCCCAGAATCACTGCCCGGCTACCTTCGATTTTTACGCCGGTCTCGAGCAATAATCTCTGACACCCCTGGGGTGTACAAGGTACTAGAGCGCTCGGATCGCCCATGGCTAATTTGCCCACGTTGACCGGGTGAAAACCGTCAACATCCTTGGCCGGATTCAACGCGAATGTGACCTTCAAATCGTTAATGTGCTTGGGGAGCGGCGATTGGACCAAAATGCCATGAATCTCGGAATCGGCGTTGAGCTTTTGCACGATCCCGAGCAACTCTCCCTCCGTGGTTTCGGCCGGCAGTTCGATCTTACGTGAATGGAATCCGAGCTCCTGCGAGGTTTTATCTTTGCGCCTGACATAGGTTATCGATGCCGGGTCACTTCCCACCAGGACAACGGCCAAGCCCGGTGTTACGCCGTGACGCTTCAGGTCTAAGGTTTTCTGGCCGGTCTCGCGATTGATTTTCTCAGCAATGCGTTTTCCGTCGATGAGGTTGATGGCCATGGGATCGGGAGATTCTGAAAACCGCGCGGCAAGCTAGCCGCTTCGTAGCAAGATTCGTTAGATCTTCAGCCACTCAGTATGGAACGTACCCGGCTTGTCAACCCGTTCATACGTATGCGCACCGAAGTAATCTCGTTGGGCCTGTAACAAGTTTGCCGGTAATCGTTCCTGGCGAATGCTGTCGAAGTATGCCAGCGAAGCGCTGAACGCTGGTACGGCAACACCGGCTTGAACCGCCAGGGAGACGGCCAATCGCCAATTAGCCTGGGTGTTCGCAAGTACGCCCTTGAAAAACTCATCCAGCATCAGGTTTTCGAGATTCGGGTTACGATCGAATGCTTCCTTAATTCGGTTCAGGAACTTGGCCCGGATGATACAACCGCCACGCCAGATGGTGGCGATATCGCCGTAATGCAAGTTCCAGCCAAATTGTTTGCTGGCTGCTTCGAACAGCGCGAATCCTTGAGCGTACGAGACAATCTTCGAGGCATATAGAGCGTCGCGAACCGCATCGATCAATTTGCTTCGGTCGCCCTCATACTTATAGGGCGGGGGTGCCGGCAACTGCTTGGAAGCCCTGACTCGCTGCTCCTTGCCCGCGGACAGTACCCGCGATTCCACCGCAGCATTAATGGTCGAAACCACGACCGCCTGGTCAATCGCGGATTGAAGGGTCCATTTACCGGTTCCTTTTTGTCCAGCTTTATCGAGGATCACGTCCACTAGCGCTTTGCCAGTTTCGGGATCCTTCTTCGAAAAAATGTTTGCTGTGATTTCGATTAAAAAGCTATCGAGGTCGCCCCGGTTCCAGGCAGCGAAAACCTCGTGCAGCTCGGCTGCAGATAACCCCAGCAGGTCACGCAGAATCGCATAGGCTTCGCAGATCAACTGCATGTCGCCATATTCGATGCCGTTGTGCACCATTTTTACGTAGTGCCCTGCGCCGTCTGGTCCCATATACCGGCAGCAAGGTTCGCCGTCGACCTGAGCCGCGACCTTCTGAAAGATCGGAGCCACAATTTCCCAGGCGCCCTTCGAACCGCCTGGCATTAATGATGGCCCCTTCAGAGCGCCTTCTTCGCCCCCGGAAACACCCATTCCCAGGAAATGAAGTCCTTTCTGGCTAAGCTCCCGATCTCGCCTCTGGGTATCGAGGTACAGTGAATTTCCGCCATCGATGATGACATCCCCTTTTTCCAGGTGAGGCAGTAACTGCTCGATCACGGCGTCGACCGGCGCGCCAGCCTTTACCATGATCATCACTTTGCGCGGCCGGCTGAGACTTCCAATAAATTGCTCAATGGATTTTGTCGCAGTGATCCGTTTTCCTTTTGCCCGTCCCCCAGCAAACTTATCTGTAACCTCGGTCGTGCGGTTGTAGACCGACACAGAAAAGCCTTTGCTCTCCATATTCAGGACGAGATTTTCACCCATTACGGCGAGACCAACGAGGCCAATGTCTGATGGATTAGTCATATCGGATAATCATGGTTAAAAGCTTGGCCAGCGCCCTTCTGAAAGACCAGCGGCGCCTGCGGATAATGGCCAGTACGCCAAGCCGTGACCGGCGTCAACGCCGTGAGGGCGTGTGAACGCCGTCAACGCGACGGGAAGGTGGCTAACCCCCCCGCGCGCTGGAGGGGAGCCGCTTTATAGGTGGGCAACGCTATTGGCGTCTAACAGGCGGCTCCCGCGAGCAACCCAGCGATTGCTTCGTCCCTTTCCGAATAGGATTCAGGCAAGAGGCGTAAGGATTGATGGGAGCCTTTTGGGTATTCCCGGGAGCCGCCTGCTCTTTGCCGATAGACCTAGCCACTTACAAAGCGGCTCCCCTCCAGGCGCGTTCGGCGTTTGCGCGATTTGCCGATGTTCCCGCGCGTTCACGGCACGGCGTTCCCGCGAGGTTGACGACGTTCCCGCGAGGTTGACGACGTTCCCGCACGTTGCCGGCGTTCCGCAGGTTGACGACGTCCCACGCGGGTTGTCGACATCCCCACGCGTTGACGACGTTCCACGCGGGTTGCGACACTCCCACGCGTTGACGACGTTCCCAGGCGGGTTGCCGGCGTTCCCGCACGTGACGACGTCCCATGGGGGGTTGCCGGCGTCCCCACGCGTTGCCGACGTTCCCACGTGGGTTGCGGCGTTCCCGCACATTGACGACGTCCCACGCGGGTTTGCCGACATTCCCATGCATTGACGGCGTCCCCACGTGGGTTACCGGCGTTCCCACGCGTTGACGACGTTCCACGCGGGTTACCGGCGTTCCCACGCGTTGCCGACATTCCCACGCGTTGTCGACCTTCCACGCAGGTTGTCGGCGTTCCCTGAACGTTGACGGCATATTCCCTGCGGGTAGACGGCGTTCCCGCGGTAGACGGCGTTCCCCTGTGTTCCCGCTCGCCCCCTGGATCAACCCGGCATACAGTACCCGTATGTGCAGATACGACGTCAAAGTGACAGCGGAGGCGCTACCGGCATTTCCGCCGGCTTTCTCGCCAACGGAAGGAGCCGTTGTTGATTTCTTTGGGGTCGTCCGGGAGGCGGAGAATCACGCCAAAATCTCGGGCCTGGACTATGAGGCGTTTGCGGAAATGGCGGAAGCCGAGCTGCGTCGGGTATCGGAGCAGGTAGCCGCAAAGTATCCGCTTGCCTCCGTAACAGTCTATCATCGGACCGGGTTCGTCCCGGTGGGTGAACCTTCACTTTTCACTCGAGTCACTGCGGCCCATCGGGACGAGGCATTCGCCGGCTGCCGGCAATTGGTCGAGCTGTTAAAGGCCAGGGTACCAATCTGGAAACATCCATCTTACCTCCAGTCTCCGGCAGAAACTGGTGAGAACGTCGCGACGGCGGTCGAGGCCGCTACCGGAAATCCGGTAACACATTCCGGAACGAAGCCTTGATCGTGGCCGCTGTTACCTTTCGAGTCACAGTTCGTGGCAATTAGATGGTTAAACGGACAAAGTCGGCATGAATTTGCCTAATCGGCTAACCCTGGTGCGTCTGGTACTTGTTCTGCCGTTTGTCTGGGCGTTGAGTGTGAGTTGGACATGGAGCAAGCCGATTGCGCTGCTCTTGTTCCTCATCGCGAGTGTTACCGATTACGCAGACGGCTACATTGCGCGCCGGTTTGGATTAGTGACGGTATTCGGCCAATTAATGGATCCGTTGGTCGATAAAATCATGACGGTCTCTGCGTTTATCTGCCTGGTGGCGACAGGTGATATACCGGCATGGGCGGTCATTGTCATCGTCAGCCGCGAGTTTCTGATTACCGGGCTCCGCCTGGTCGGAGTCTCGCGAGGGCGAACGCTGCCTGCAGAGAAGCTCGGTAAATATAAGACGGTCTGGCAGATCATGACCGTGATTTATTATTTGCTTTGGAAAAGTCTTAAAGGATTGGGATGGCTGCCTCTTTCTCCGGAAGCCGACAAAGTGTTTTCGGGCATCGGGTTTGTCATCCTGATGATTACGGTGTTGTTGACCATCTTATCCGGATTGACCTATCTGGCGAAAAATCGGGATTTGGTGAGCGATGTTTAAGAACGAGCGCGAACCCTTGCGAGAACGCTCGGAAGTTCCGGCGCGCTGGGCGCTTCCGAGCGTTGTTGTGCACCCGCGGCGTTCACGGCGTGTCGTGCTTCACATCGGTTCACGGCGTTCGGTCGGCTTCAAGGTCCCGACTTTTGCAGAGCTCACCGTTTCGCCAATCAAATATTTCGGTCGATACCGGCCAAACGCTGTTGTGATAAAAGGATCGCAGTGGGACGCTGAATTCTTCCAGGTCGCCTCCCAACCGCGGAAACAGAAAAATCACTTGCCGGTTCGGGATCGCTGCCAAGCAGTCTTTACCCAACAAACTATCAAATCGCGCAGAAAAGCCCGGGATAAGCAAAATTGACGAGAGCGCCGGGTCCTGGTCCTCGAGGCGTATGGCCACAATAACGCCGTGTTTATCCCGAAGAATCTTCGGTTGAAGATGCTGTAAGACGATTTGGGCGTGGGCGATTGCCAACGTGCGAAGCTCAGACACCGGTTGGGAAAGGGGGGGTGACAGCGCAGTTACGTGGCCATCTTTCTCGTCGTAATAGCTCAAAACCGTTTTTGTGGAACCATTGATTGGTTCCGCTACCGCCGTTCGGTAAAAATACGGGTCGAGAATGATAACCGGCTCGGAGTAAGCGGGGTTAACCATCCAGCAAAAAGCCAGCAAAGCCAGAAACCAAAAGCCACACGTGACGACTGGGAAAGAAAACGGTTTCTCAGCAATCGAATCTCCCGGTACTCCCGTCCGCAACGCTTCCGCCTTGCCCGTGTTTAGCGCCAAAGATCTCACGCCAAGGCGCAAAGACGCTAAGAAAAGACGGGCTACAGGTTTTCTTACCTTTGCGTCTTTGCGTATTGGCGTGAGTCTTTTTAGTCGGAAGTTCGAAGACGATTCGAAGCTTCTTGGGCCGGGACAACGGGATTTGAAGTTTGGGAGGGGTCGCGTACTTCTATAACTCAACATGATCGCTTTTCTGGATGGTGAACTGGCCGAGGCCTGGCCGACGCAGGTTATCATCTGTGTACACGGCGTCGGCTACCTGGCGCAAATCCCGCTTTCCAGCTTCGAGCATTTGCCTCCGGTCGGTCAAAGGGTCAAGTTGCTGACCCATATGGTCGTCCGCGAGGACGCCCATCTACTGTTCGGATTCATTAGCGCAGCCGAACGAGACCTTTTTCGCTTGCTTTTGCAGCATGTTACCGGCATCGGGCCGAAGCTGGCGTTAGCAGTACTCAGCGGGATGCCGGTTTCGCAGTTTAAGGCAGCCGTCGTAAACGGGGATGTGGCGGCACTAGCCAAAATCAGCGGACTAGGGAAAAAGACCGCTGAGCGGATCATTCTCGAACTGAAAGACAAGGTTGGCGTGGCAGCAGCTTGGGAAGCCGCGGCTGCCGGACGGCATGACGGCGCGGGAAAAGTGAACGATGCACTTCTGGCTTTGATTTCGCTCGGGTTCAAACAAGTTGAGG
The DNA here is from genome assembly GCA_019242435.1 of Verrucomicrobiota bacterium. Lineage (GTDB taxonomy): Bacteria > Verrucomicrobiota > Verrucomicrobiia > Chthoniobacterales > JAFAMB01 > JAFAVN01. The sequence goes on from JAFAVN010000367.1 coordinate 5,567, forward strand.
CTCAAAAAGCCCTCCGCGAGGTTCACACGCCAAATGCTATTCAGGAGACAGACGAACTGGTTCGCCTAGCATTGAAGAAACTCGCGTGAGCGCAGGGAGCACATTGAACTCAGTCGAGTTGGAGCGAGCCCAAACGGTTCTCGCACGGATGCCTACGGCCGGGTTGTTTGCCGGAAAAGAGTGGCTGGTTTCTCCTGAGCCATTCTTGCTTCCGCCGGCGGTAGTGGATCAACTGGAACGGCTCGGGCACTGGCTGTTCAAGTTTGTCCGGGCCACGAACCACCTTTATTTCCAGAGCGTCAAAGGAAAGAAACCGGCCTGGATTAAAGACTATTTCGATGCTGGAAAACCCGCCGATCTGATCCGGGTGGCGCGCTCAACGCCAGATGTCTTACCTGCGGTTATTCGGCCTGATATCATTCTGACGGACCACGGATGGAGGATTACGGAGCTGGATTCAGTCCCAGGAGGAATCGGGCTCACCGATTGGTTAAATCGTACTTATAGCGACTTGGGCTTCGACGTGATCGGTACCCGGGACGGCATGGCGCGAGGTTTCGGCCGGATCTTCCCAAGAGGCGTCATTGCTGTATCTGACGAATCAGAGACCTATCGCCCTGAGATGCATTGGCTGGTAAGCCGATTGCGCGAGTTGCAATCGGCAGATTGGCAGGTGACACGGGCGGAAGAATGGAAATTTTCGCCGGAAACGCCGGTCTATCGCTTCTTTGAGCTGTTTGATCTGGGGAAGCTGTCACACCGGGAGCAATTATTCGAAGGTGTAATCAAGCGACAGTTGACTGTCACACCGCCGTTGAAGCCGTTTCTGGAGGAAAAGCTGGCGTTCGGTTTATTCTGGTCCAGGCCCCTGGCTCACTTCTGGCGGCGCGAGCTGAGTGATCGTCACTGGAAATTGTTACGGCAGTTTTTCCCGCATACTTGGATTTTGGACCCGACTCCTTTGCCGCACAACGCGGTGATCCCCGGCCTGGAAGTGCAAGATTGGAATGAATTGAAGAATTTCAGCCAGAAACAGAGAGAACTGGTTTTGAAGATCAGCGGTTTTTCGGAGCGCGCCTGGGGAAGCCGGGGTGTGTTTATCGCGCCGGATCTGCCCCATCACGTTTGGGCCGAACAGATCGACAAAGCGCTCGCCGCGTTTTCGACGAATCCGTATATTCTCCAGCGTTTTTATCGCGGTGCGCTTTTCGAGCAGAAGTATTTCGATCCGCAGAAAGGTGAGATCCGGGTGTTGCGAGGGAGAGTTCGGCTTTGTCCTTATTATTTCGTGGTGTCCCCTCACGAAGTTGTGTTAGGCGGCGTGTTAGCAACCGTCGTCCCGCCGGATAAGAAGATCGTGCATGGGATGCGAGATGCGATCATGGTTCCAGCAGCCGTAGGAGAATAGAGCGGGCGCCGCGCGCGAAGGAAACGCGCTGCCGATTGGATGGCGAAAATTCAGGAGTTTGAAGTTCGAATTTAGAAATTTCGAAACGCTAACCGCGAACAAACACCCGCCACCAAGCGGAGGACGAATGCGTAATTATCAAGCGATGAGGGATGGTAGGTCGCCACGCTACCGAAGGACTGCGAACGTCAGAAGCATTCGAAATTCTAGATTCAAACTCCTTTACACGATGCCAATCTCTCTCCCTTGCTCGACCGAATCAGCTACGGCCTGAACGACTTTCATGTACTGCAAACCTTCGTTGAAGCCCGGCTGGGGTGAAATTCCGCCGGGGGAACGAACAGCGGCGATAAAGTTGGCTTCTACGTTCCAGGATTGTTCCAGTTCCGGCGGGATGGGAATCATCTCGGTGGCAGGATCATTTAACTCTCCACCTTCGATCCGGTCATTGGAGAAATCATAGGATAACATTCCTTTGTCGCCGTAAAGCTCCAGCCGGTCTGGCCGAGCGAACGGGACGATCCCGCTGAATTCGAGGACACCTTCGATCCCGTTGGCAAATGTGCAAAGGACCGTCACCATATCCGGGATCCTGATCTCGTATCCTTGGCGGATCGGGGTGATAGTTTTTCGATGGGCGAACACACTGGAGATTGGGCCAAACCAGCGCTGCAGAACTTCTGCGTAAATCCCGAGAGTTAATACATTGAGGCCGGAAAGCTCGTCTCGCTGGCGCCAATGCGGAGGAGCTTCCAGATCCAGATAATCTCCCGTGAAACTATGCAATCGCAGGTGATGAGCTCGGCCAACGAATTCATCCGCTGCCAGCTTTTGCATCAGGCGGCTTCCGCGCAGCCCGTGAGGCGGCGGACAAACCATGGTCACGAGGTGCGGATGCCTTTGCAGAGCAGCGCACATTTCCTCCGCCTCAGCCAAGTTCATGGCCATTCTAGCCTGACAAAACACGTGTTTACCGGCCTCTAAAGCCGAAATCCCGACAGTCGCGTGGAGGTAGGGTGGTGTGCCGATCCAGATGATATCAATGTCCGCCTCGGACACGAGTTCGGCCCAGTTCGCGTACGGTTTGGCTTCGGGCAGAAACTTAGAACAGAATTTCTCCGAACTTTCGTAACTGGAATTGCAGACCCCGATAATTTTTACATCTTCCATCCGGCTAAGGGCCGGGAGATGGCGAGTTCTGACAATGCCGCCGGCGCCGACGATCCCGATTTTCAATTTGCTCCGGCGCGTTGTCATGGGCGGGTATGGGCACAAGTTGTACTCTTTGTGGCCGGGATAGCAATGCAGTTCTCTGATCCAGCTGCAGTCAAATGTCGACCTTGGATGAAACCCGGCGGGACGGGGTACAAACTGAGGAGTTCGAATATCGAAATTTAGAATTTCGAATGGTCCGAGTTCCTGCGCCGCAGTCTCGACAGGCGATGCTCTGACCCTATTTCTGGGATCCTACACCGTTACCGCCTGAGCTTTATGCGGGGAACAGATCCGATGGACGCATTGCTCCCAGGTTTCATCTCCTCTCAAGATCTCAATTTCCACCCGCAGGTAATAAACCGGCAGCGGTAACGGATTAATCACCGGGAATCGCACCGCATCTTTTTCAGTGGTGATGAGGGCGCTCACATCGCGTTTCACACAACGTTGCAAGAAACTGTGCAACTCGGTTTCAGTATACCGATGGTGGTCGGCAAATTTCCGGGAAAGCTCAATTCGAGCGCCGAGGGAACGTAAGCCGTTCTCGAAGCTTTCCGGGGCGGCAATGCCGCAGATTGAGCCAACATAGAGGCCCTGGAGATAATCCAGCGGCAAATGCTCGTCCTTATAGATATGGCGCAGATAGAGTGGCCGGTGAGCGCATTCGATGATCTCGGCAGTCCGATTATATTTTCGAATCCGCTCGATCAATCCATCGTTGGGTTCGTCGCTGCACTTGGTGATGAAAATGTAGTTTGCACGACGAAGATTTTGCGGCGGCTCACGGAGGGTACCTCGCGGCAGTAAATATTCATTGCCGAAAGGAGCTTGGCGGTCGACCAGAACGATGTCCAGCCGGTGCTTCAGATGCAAATATTGAAGCCCATCGTCGAGGAGCAATGTGTCGGCCCGAAGCTTCTTGATAGCGTACAGCCCTCCCTTAACGCGATCCTTATCGACGACCACCGCGACTCCTTTGAGATTCGAAGCCAGCATGTAGGGCTCGTCGCCAGAGATCGCGGAATCGAGCAAAATCCGTTTTCCATCGGACACGACGCGAGGCGGGTTATTGATGCCTCTTCGGGTGAGTTTAGCGAGCCAGCCCCTTTTTTTCCGGGTATCAACACTTTTATATCCCCGGCTGAGTATAGCCACCCGCCGTCCACCATTCTGTAAGGCGCGAGCAAACTTTTCCACCACCGGTGTCTTTCCAGTCCCACCGACCGTGAGATTCCCAATACTGATCACCAGGCACCCCAGATGCCGATTTTTCAGAATCCTGGTCCGGTATAAGTAAAGGCGAGCCTGAACGATCAGCAGGTACAGATGAGAAAGCAGTCGTAATGTGAGCCGGAGAAGGGTGGGCCTGACTCCATGACGCCGGTCGAGGATAACATCAATTGCGTATTGCTCGAGCTCGTCCAGCCTACTTAACATGGGGGATGGTCATTTTTGCCGTCCTGCGAACTTCGAATCGTCCTCGCCGTGGTCCTGATTCTCGAGGGGTGGAGTGGTGAAGTGATGGAGTAATGGAGTATCGGAGCAGCCGTGTTTTCCTTCCCTCAAATGCTGCATAGATGTTTTGCTGGATTGAGCCGTCTCTACGATACTGGCACCGACATTATCCGCCGGCACCACCATGGTCCGGCCGGTCGTACCGGCAGCGGCTTGCATCGCTTCGCTAATTGGCTCTGCGTTTCCGGTCGTCAGGCAAGCGACGGTCGATCCGGAGCCGCTTAGAAAGCCACCCAAGGCACCCGCTCGTTGACCAGCTTCGATGATCCGGCGCAGGTTAGGCACGAGCGGTTCACGATAGGGTTGGTGCAGCCGATCTTCAAAGGCAGTCCTTAGAAGATCGTAATCCTGGGTTGCAAACGCGGCAGCGATGGATGCGACATTCGCGAGGTTCTCCACGATGTCGGACCTGGGATAACTCGGGGGCAACACTTTCCGGGCCTCGGCGGTGATCACTTCAAAATCTGGAATGAACAGCACAAAACGCAGATCCGGCGATACGTCAAACCGCTGGAGCCGGTTTGTTCGCGGATTCACGATGACAAATCCGCCATTTAAGGCCGCAGCAGTATTATCCGAATGACCTTCCAATTGATCACAGAGCTTACCGACCTCGGTGTTGGGGAGAATATCGCCGGCCAGGCGGTTCAGAGCCAATACCACGCCCAAGCGCAGCGCAACGCTGCTGCCTAATCCACGAGCCACGGGCACATTGCCTTCCAAGTGCCACTGAAAATCGAATCGGGCCATGCCGGCACGAGAAAAGAAACTGCGGGCTGCATCCTCCACAATGGGGGGGTGCTGCGATGGCATCGGTTGGTCAGTCCGGCTGATGCGCGTTCGATTCCAGATCTGTAACGCTACCCCCAAGCAGTCAAACCCTGGGCCGAGATTAGTAGTGGATGCTGGAACCTGAATAGTGACTTCCATCAGCGGCAGGGAGCATCGGGCAGGAGTTCAAGGAGTTCAAGGGTGTTAAGGAGTGCAGAAGTTCAGGAGTGCGTGAGTTCAGGAGGTCAGAAGGATCCGCTGGGGATTTGGGGGATTTCAGGGTCAATTCGCGGGAGCCGCCTGTTAGATGCAGGCAGAGCTTGTCGCTTACAAAACGGCTTCCCTCCATTCTTTTTGGCAGGCGACACTTTTGTGGCAGCGAATGCGGCTCTCCTGAATCCTGAACTCCTGCACTCCTCGAACCCCCGTTGACATCCGGCGCTTTGTGCGCTCGAATGGCTGTTCGCCATGGTGTGCATATGGATGGATTACAAACTGTAGACACGATTCAGCGATCTAGCGGGCGTTCTCCGGCTCAGCCGCGACCGTTTCGGGTAGTTCCTAATATTGCTCCCTACGCCCACGGTTCGGTTCTGGTGAGCACCGGCAATACTCAGGTTATTTGCGCGGTAAGCGCAGAGGATGTGATCCCGCGATGGATGAAGGAACAGAATGTTTCAGGAGGCTGGATTACAGCCGAATATTCTATGCTGCCTTACTCAACCTTGACCCGTCGCCCTCGGGATGTCGCAAAGGGTAAGCTGGATGGACGTGGTGTGGAGATTCAGCGATTAATCGGGCGCGCGCTCCGGGCGGCCGTGGATCTTGAGTTGCTTGGTCCCCGCACCCTGTGGATTGATTGCGATGTGCTGCAAGCCGACGGAGGCACGCGGACCGCCGCAATTTCGGGTGCGAGTATCGCCGTGGCACTGGCTTTCTCCAAGCTATTGGCGGCCGGAACTCTGCAGCAATTACCTTTGCGTCGCTTAGTTGCTGCTACCAGCGTCGGTATCGTCGACGGCAAAGTGCTCGTTGACTTAGATTACGAGGAGGATAAGCGAGCGAGCGTCGATCTTAACTTGGTGATGAGCCATCGAGGAGAATTAATCGAAGTTCAAGGGGCCGGAGAAGAGGCTACCTTCTCAACGTCGGAGCTGTCCGATATGCTCTCAGCCGGCCAACAAGCAATCGGTAGTATTTTTGAACATCAGAAGCAGATCCTTCGCACGCTTGAGCCGCAGCTCCCCGAAATTCAGTAGAAGAACTCAAACTTAGGAATTTGGTGAAACGCGCTTTAATAACAGGAATCACCGGACAGGATGGCTCCTATCTGGCCGATCTTCTGCTCGCAAAAGGTTACGAAGTGCACGGTATCATCCGGAGGGCGAGCACCTTCAATACCTCTCGGATAGAACATCTTTACCAGGACCCCCATTTGCATGGTGTCCGCCTCTTTTTGCATTACGGCGATCTGGCCGATTCGGTGCAACTGGTAAAGCTTCTCTACAATCTACATCCGGATGAGATTTATCACTTAGGGGCCCAGAGCCATGTCCGAGTGAGCTTCGATATCCCGGAATACACCGCAGATGTAACCGGGGTAGGTACGATCCGCATATTGGAAGCCATCCGGGAAGTGGGAGTTAAGACCAAGTTCTATCAGGCATCCAGCAGCGAAATGTTTGGCAAGGTACAGGAGGTGCCTCAAACTGAGAGAACCCCATTTTGGCCTCGTAGCCCGTATGGAGTTGCTAAACTGTTCTCTTATTGGGCCACCGTGAACTACCGGGAGAGCTACGGTTTGCATGCCAGTAACGGCATTCTGTTCAATCACGAGAGCCCAAGAAGAGGAGAAACCTTTGTGACCCGCAAAATTTCGCGGGCGGTTGCCCGGATCAAGCTCGGCCTGGATAAATCGCTATTTCTCGGCAACCTCGAAGCTCGGAGGGATTGGGGATACGCGCCTGAATATGTCGAGGGAATGTGGTTAATGCTGCAGCAGGAGCAGCCTGACGACTACGTTCTCGCTACTAACGAGACCCATAGTGTCCGAGAATTTGTGGAGCTAGCCTTCTCTCACGTCAATCTGGATTGGAAAGAATACGTAAAACATGACTCCAGATACGAACGCCCGGCTGAAGTTGATCTTCTGATTGGGGATCCTACCAAAGCCAAGAAGGGACTAGGCTGGGAACCGAAGGTCCGGTTCCCGCAGTTGGTACGCATCATGGTCGACGCGGATTTAGCAATGCTCGAGGGCAGATCGGGAGAGCCTGCATCGTTCGTAAATCCCCAAGGGAAAGCCGGCAGTGCGGGCTAACGTTCAAAAGGCGGTCCAGGCTACGCTGCCAGACAACGCTGCAGCCGCTGGGCAAATACCTTTTCGTCCAGGTCCCGACCGATAAAAACCAGCTGACTGAACCGGCTCTCGCCCTTTTCCCAGAGACGATCCCAATAGATGGTGAACCGGTTGTTTACGCCGTGAAAAACGGCGCGCCTGGGGTTCCCGATTACCCATACTATCCCTTTTGCCCGGTATACCCGGCTCTCTTCACAGATCGACTGCAGTTCGGAATCCAACTCTTCCAGCTGAAACGGCCGATCGAATTTGAACGAAAAAGAATTTATCTCCGCGTGGTCGCCATTCTTTAGCTCGTCCAAGAAGTCCGGATTGACGGAAAGCTTGTGGTCGAGGTCGAAAACGTCGACATCCAACAACTCTTTCAAGTTAACCGTTGAATGTTCGGTTCGAAAGATTCGCGCAAAGGGATTGATCGCCGAGAGGTCTGCTTCCACTTGCGTCAGTTGTTCCCGGCTCGCGAGATCGGTCTTATTAAGAAGGATGAAATCGGCAAGCGCGACTTGCTCTCGGGCGACCTTGGTTTCGTCTAGTTGCCGCGAAATGTTTTCAGCATCAACCAGCGTGATAATGGAGTCGAGTCGAGCGTGCTGCTGGAGTTGTGGCACGTTCAAGAATGTTTGTGCCACCGGTCCAGGATCGGCAACTCCGGTCGTTTCGATCAGGATGTAGTCCAGATCCGTTCTTTGGAGAAGCTTCTGGATTCCTTTGACCAGGTCTTTTCGGATCGTGCAACAGACGCAGCCGTTGCTCATCTCAACCACGTCCTCGCGTTGTGCTTCAACTAGTTGACCGTCGATTCCGATCTCGCCGACCTCGTTGATGATGATCCCGAATCTGTATTCAGATTGGCCGCGCAGGATGTGATTTAAAAGTGTGGTTTTGCCGGCCCCAAGGAAGCCGGTCAAAACGCTTACCGGAACGATCTTTTTATGGCCCATTATCAGTAACCAGTAGGCAGTAATCAGTGATCAGTAAAGGAGCTAGAGTCCTGTCCCGTTACCGGTCACTGATTACTGGCTAGGTAATTACCTAGACCAATCCCGCCGCTTTCAGGGTCTGATAAGCGCCGTTCTTAGCGATCGTCTTCAGCGCGCGCGCGCTCAGTTTAACCGTCACGTGCCGGTTCAGCTCAGGAACCCAGATTCGTCGCGTCTTGAGGTTCGGGGCAAAGAGACGCGGGGTATTAGCGGTAACGTGTTGCCCCACGCCACCTTTTTTCTTAGCCATACCGCGGCGATGAATGACATGACCCTTCGCCGCTTTAGCTCCGGTGATGCTGCAGACTCTAGACATAAGCCCTTTCCGAAAAGGCGGAAACATGCTGTCCTGACTACAAGACGTCAAGCGAAAATGGCGCTCCAGTCTGCTACGACGCCAATTCCTCGGCGGGATAGGTCCAGATCTCGCTCAGTGTTGGGTGATAGTGGGGAACCGTTGCCAGTTGAGAGGCGCTTGCCCGGAAATACATTGCGACCACGATCTCATGGATCAGTTCGGCGCCTTCGGGCCCAACCACCGCACCGCCCAGGATCTCCCGAGTCTGATCATGAGCGATCAGCTTCACGAATCCTTCCGGTTCGCCGCGTACCAGAGATTTTCCGTGATCGGCAAACGGGTAAGATGCGCTCCGTATCGGAATATTTTGTTCCTGGGCCTCGCGTTCGGTTAAGCCGACAAACGCGAGCTGCGGCTGGGTAAAGACGGCAAAAAGACGGAGCCGATAATCCATTTTTCCCCGTTCCTCGCCGTGTAAGAGCCGTTGGGCATTTTTGACCGCAACGACGGCCTGCTCGATGGCGATATGAACTACTTCGTGTAGCCCGGCGACATCGCCGGCCGCAAACACGTGCGGTTGCGTCGATTGCATCCGTTCGTTCACCTGAACCGCGCCGCTGGAGGTCAACTCAACTCCGGCTGCTTCCAGGTTTAAACCCCTGGTGGCCGCTTTCCGGCCGAGCGCGTAGAATAGTTCATCTGTGGCTATCCGCTTTTGTGCGCCATCCTGCAGAAAATACACTGCTTTCTCTCCATGCTCGCTCGCGACCTTGATCAGTTTGGTACCCGAAATCATCTGCACACCGCGGCCGCGAAGCGCCTCGATCAATGCACCGGCGACCTCGGTATCTGCCTCTTTCAAAAATTGAGGGCTACGTTGGATGACCGTTACTTTTGAGCCCAGCGCATTATAAAAATGAGTGAACTCAAGCGCGATCGCGCCTCCGCCAAGGATAGTGACTGATCTGGGGACACTGCCGGAGTCTAGTGCCAGGTCACTGTGCAGGAAGGGGACATCAGCTAGCCCAGGGATTTCCAACTGGTTCAGTTCCGATCCGGTCGCGATCACCGCCGTTCGAAAACCGATCTCCTGCTCGCCGCCTTCCAGCTTCGCCAGATGCAGTCGGTTAGGGGAGATAAAAGACGCCCGAGCTCGCACAAACTCGAATTTCCCATTTTCCAGCTGAGATTGCCGGTAGCCGGCGAATTCCGCAATCAGCTTGCGCTTCCGGTTTCGAATTGCGCCCGCGTCGAAACCGATCTGACCGGCGCTAAGTCCAAACTCTTCGGCGCGCCGGAGGGTGATGAACCGGTTGGCGGACTCGAGAATGGTCTTGCTCGGCATACAGCCGCGCAGAATGCAGAGCCCGCCGACCTCGGTCCCTCCGTCAATGCAGATGGTTGTGAGACCAATTCTCGCTGCGGTGGCCGCGGCCGCGTAGCCGGCGCTTCCCCCGCCAATCACCGCCAAATCGTATTGTGTCATTTGTTGCTACTATTGGTTGATGAGCGCCTGAAAGAAAGTGACAGAAGATTGGTGAGACGGTCCCAAGCCGCTGGGGCCAAACTCCGCTTGGCCGCAAAACATACGCAAGGCTCGCAGGGTGATCTTTTTACGCTCCGCCAGGGGTGACCCGGCTCGGCAGTGCACAGGCTAACCCCTCCACGCCAATGCAACACAGCAGCCGCTGTGCGAAGCGTTCAGGAGTTTTAGCGAGCCTTGCCTACCAATCCCCGGTCTGCGGCCGCTATCATCAAAATATTGAGGTAATTTAACCTTAGGACCCCAATATCTTGGAGCAGCGCCCGCTTGCAAAAACTATTTGCCAGCTTTATACTTGTTGCTCAACTTCGACCTGTGCGGTCCGAGTTTCACCGGATCTCGCGCTCGGTAAGTATGGCAGACATCCCGATTTACGACGCTTCCCAGATTGACAAACTCGAAGGCCTGGAGGCGGTCCGAAAACGCCCCGGAATGTACATCGGAGACCCTGATGAACGTGGTCTTCATCATTGCGTCTTTGAAGTCCTCGACAACTCAATTGATGAACATTTAGCCGGATTTTGTACGCGGATTGACGTGGCGATCCACATAGACGGTTCCGTCTCGG
>JAFAVN010000047.1 GCA_019242435.1 Verrucomicrobiota bacterium
TATTCTCGGATTTTCGATTACGGTGGCGGATCCCGCGGCTACGGCTGAAGGTTTTCCCGATACCGGCCACCTTTACACGACTGGGCTGGCGTCGCCGGAAGTACTGATTAAGCCCAATGCATCCGTCGTGGTGGCGACTCACCACAAAGGTGACCACCTTTCGATCAAGAAAGCACTCGACAGCAATGCAGGTTACATCGCCCTGGTAGCCAGTCGCACGCGATCAGAGATTATTTTCCAGTACCTCGAAGCAGCGGGGGTGCCTAAAGAGAAAATTGCCAACGGGCGATTACGCACGCCTGCCGGATTGGATATCCGCGCCCAAACGCCGGAAGAAATCGCTCTGAGTATCATTGCCGAGGTGGTCGCGCACTATCGAGGCGGATCCGGCCGGCCACTCGTTGAAACCAACCAGATAGTAATGGGCCATGCTAGTCGGCCCCAGCCAGTGAGCTCATGCTGCGCCGGATAAGTAAAAGAATCGGGGGAGCACTGCCTGCCACCTTGAGCAGACCCGATTTACCGGTTGCTCGTTGCCTGAGTGGTCAACCCGCGGCTTCCGGGAAAATTCCTTTGCTCGAACGCCCCTCCAAGTTTGCAACGGCCTCCATTGAATCTCAGCGCTCCCCTGCTACTGTCGGGCACAACTCGGTGCCGAGCATCCGAGTATGTCCAACCATCCGAAGAATTAAGATGTATCGTTTTTTGCCGATTTTTTTTCTGGCCCTGATACTTTCCGCCTGCCAAACCGTCAATGAATTACCGGGCCTCGGCTCGAACGCCAAAAGGCACGACGGACAAATGGTCTACCAGACTCCGCGCACTTCGGTCGCTGGCGACGTCATCCTAAGGACCAGCCCGAACGGTGACTATGACCTAGTTCTTTTGAAAGGCGGCGTACAAGTGCTTCAGATTCAAGCGCATGATGGCCAGTTGGTTGCAACCGGAATGTTTGCCGGCAACGGGTGGACCGGACCGGTTGACCGTGCCCCTGGGCCACTGAAGAGCTGGGCCTTACTGAAACAGGTGATCCCCTACTTTGATTCCACCCAGATGTCTGCCCAAAACGGGAGCATCTGGAATGCCACCTTCCGGCGCAATGGAAACCAGCTTCAAGGCGCAAAGGTCAATTTTCGACGCCTGGGATCGATGACTTTCAGTTTTGCGCATTAACCGGGATGCATCCGACAGCCCCAGAGCCATTGCCGTTGCCGTCAGTGCAGGCAACCCCAGGAGAGATTTCATTGCCGAGAAACGCTTGGTACTCGCCACGATCTTTTGAGGTTGCCAGCCGACTAATACAATATTTGCCCCGGCGCTGGACCCGAGCTCTGGCGGCTGCCGTCGGCGATCTTAGTTATCGGCTTTGCACCACGCGAAGAGAAGCGCTTCTCGGCAACCTGGGCGCTTTCCGCGATCAGGAAAGATCCGACCTGTGCCGCGCCTGTTTTCAAAATTTTCTCATGATGCTGCACGATTTCTGTGATGCGGCCGAGGGAGGCATCCCCCGCATTAACGAGTTGATTGTTGACCGCAGCGGGTTTGAGTTCCTGGATCAGGGAAAGAGGCGCGGACAAGGGACGCTGCTGATTACTGGTCATCTCGGAGCCTGGGAGCTGGGAGGGATGCTTCTCGCTGCTGAGGGCTTTCAGGTGAACGTGGTCACCATGGAAGAACCAACGCCGGAACTCGATGCCTGGCGTCGCCAATATCGGGCGCGGTTCGGCATCAAGACGATCACGGTTGGTACAGATAAGTTCGCTTTCGTGGAATTGATTCATGCTCTTCGTCGCAATGAGTTGGTCGCGATGCTGGTCGACCGTCCTTATCTCAACAGCGGCGTTGATGTCAGATTCTTCGGCCGAGAAACCCTATTCTCGGCAGCGGCTGCCCGCATCTGGCAACACACCGGAGCCACGATAATTCCGGCGTTCGTCCTTCAACTGCAGGCGGGACGTTATGGTTGTTATGCTTACCCCCCGATCGAAATGGAACCCAATGCAACCCCCCTGGCGAACACTCAACGAATTGCGGCGGTATTTGAGGCGATCATCCGAGAGTTCCCCGATCAGTGGTTCAATTTCGTGCCGATTTGGCCGCCTTTTTCATCATGATTAAAGCACTCCTGATTCTCCTCACCTATGTCGTTGCGGTTGCCGTCAACGGGGCTCCTCTGAGCCAGGACGAGATTAATGATCTCGTCCAACGCCTCGAAGCCGTTTATAAAAATCGTACGTCGCTCGAGGCCAACTTCCGGGAGGAACGGCACATGTCGATCTTGAAGGAGCCTATAGTCAACCAAGGAAAGATCTGGTTTACACCGCCCGATAAAATCCGTCGTGAGATCACCGGCAGCTCGCCCAGTGTCACGGTGATCGACGGCCGAAAAATGACCATCTATTATCCGAATTTAAAAACCGCAGAGCAGTACGACCTGGAGAAGCGTCCTATCATTCGGCAATCATTACAGGCCTTGACCGCCGGCCTGAATTTTCAGCGAGTAGCCGATTATTACAACATCGAGGGTAGCAAAGAAGACAGGACGTACACGGTGACTTTGACTCCCAAAACCCCGTCCATCCGGCGCCTAGTTAAATCGCTTACCCTGACGATGGAAAACGATTTAACCCCAGTCAAAGTCGACTTCCAAAGCCCTCGTGGCGAGAGAGTCCTGATCGATTATTCGAATGTGAAACGCGCTCCGGTACCCGACTCGGAGTATGACTTCACACCTCCTGCAGGCACGAATGTGACGAGTCCATTCGGTTCGTGAGCAAGCGCTTACTCCCCGGGTTTTGGGTGCCTGTGCCGCGTTCCGGGTTCAATGTTCCCTGCTTGCTTCGTATTTCGGCGATTCGAGGCATAGTTAGCGCTTAGCTGATTTTAGGTAGCGTCCCCGGGACAAAGCTCACTGGCTTTTCCCGATAGGAACGCTGCCATTTGCCGGCGGAAATCGACTATACCGCCGCTAGCCGGATGCCGCACCCTCTCCGCCCAAGGTAACCGAGACGCTGAGAGGCGCCCCAGTGAAACTACCCATTCGCAAGGGAACAACTCCAAGAAAAGTTTAAGAACCGGAGCGCTGGCGGCGAGTTCTGCGGATGTAGGCGTCCGATTGCTTAACATACCAGCACGAGGGTCGTATGGATGCCAGGCAAAGACATTCCATAAAACAAACCGCGTGGGCGACACACCCAGTTGCCGCATCGTACCCCATACCACGCTTGCAGTCGGTTCAGAAAAACCGGCAGGGCAGGTGTCCCCTGCGCTCGTGCGCGTTGCCTCTGCATCTGGAAAAATGTCTTTAGGCTCGATCTCCGTTTTTCCGCCAAGCAACATCCGTTCTGACGTCATGGCGATCCCTGTGAAGTGACCGCCCCTGTACCCAAGCGCTTCTCCTACCAATACGAGCCGGGCGGTGGCCAGCCGAGCTGAAAAATACGCCGCAAGTTGCCTCCTTCGAATCACCGGGGCCTCAGAACCAACATCGTTTTCCCTATCTACCTGCCACCACGGATTGAAAACGGACCCGCGCGGCGAATTTTTTAGGAGCTCCAAAAAACGCTCGACTGCAGGTTCCATCTAACAAATTATCGCATCACCAGGCTGGTTAAGGAGCGGGAATGAGCCGACTTATGGAGGAAATCTGGTTGAACGAAGCCCAGCACCGTGAGGAGAAAAGCTGCACGCCCGTCCAGGTTAAACCGCCTCATACCGGCCCACGGTTCGAAGGCAGCTCGAGGTTCGAAATTTCGTACCCGCCTCGGAACCATTCCCGGCTGAAGATAATCAATTAACTCCCAGGAGAAAACAGCGGCCGGCCGCAGATTGGCACATAAACTGTTCAAATGACTAATCTCAAAAGGAATGTCCCACTCGACGCCCATTGTGTTTATTGTTGATGACGATGCTGCAGTCCGTGATTCGCTGGACTCCCTGGTCCGCTTTGCCGGATGGCGAGCAGAGACTTTCGCATCTGCGCACGAATTTCTCATCCACCCACAACTCCTCGTTCCGAGCTGCCTGATTCTTGATGTTAACCTTCCAGATGTCAATGGCCTCGATCTCCAGAAACGCCTCATCCATTGGAGCCACATGCCAATTATTTTCATCACCGGTTACGGTGATGTTTCGACGATAGTCCAAGCTATGAAGGCGGGCGCGGTCGAGTTCTTGACCAAGCCATTCAGCTGCGAAGTTATATTGCGTGCGATAAGGGACGCACTTGGGCGCAGCCAGGCGGCGCTTGGCCAAGAAGCGAAGATGAAGGCTATCCGAAACGGCTACGCCTCACTGAGCCGTCGTGAGCGAGAGGTTATGGGCCTGGTCGTGTCAGGCCTGTTAAATAAACAGGTCGCCGGGAAACTCGGAATTAGCGAGATCACCGTGAAAGCACACCGAGGAATGGTGATGCGAAAGATGAACGCTCATTCGCTCGCCGATCTCGTGAAAATGGCAACCAGTCTTTCTCTGGCATGATCCTGCCTGCGGCGGGACCTCGGATTCCGATCTCCTCAAAACCAATACCTTAGTCCAATAGATTCCCCTCTGGGCTTCAGCGAGATTGTCTCCGTGAGCCAGGTGCTAGTTTAACAAATCTCGACCTCCGCCATGAAGCGAATGGAAACAGCTGTCACCCCCCGGCCGGGTTCGCGTTTACGAGAGCTCGGCCTGGTGCTGCCGAAGCCACCCTCCCCTTTAGGTGCTTACGTCGAAGCGTC
>JAFAVN010000262.1 GCA_019242435.1 Verrucomicrobiota bacterium
CTGATCGTCCGCAGTTAGTTCGACAAACTCAACCGTGCAGACCAGTTTGGGCCGTACCCACTGGCTCTTCTCTTTGATGTTAGGCCGATTGACGAAAGGACACTTGTCGATGAATAGCGGCCTCATTCTGCCTACCGCGCCCCTCAACCCTTTCTCGCTGAAACCAGAACCGGCATCACCATAGTGCCGGAGTTTACCGTTGGTATACGCGCCAAGGACCACTGCGTCTAGATATTTCCGACTTCCTTGCCGGGATCGTTGCATCGACCGCCCTATGCGTACGTCATTAGACGTATTTCTTTATCTCACAGTTCGCTCTATTGTGAGGAAACCTATCCGATCAATGAGTTTCTGGCCCAACAAAAATTTTTCTTTGAGGGATAGGGCAATTTTTTTCGTTGAACTCGATCAGTAGGGACCATCAGTCACTCCGCCGGAATTCGATAGGTAACGATGCAATGCGCACATACCGCTCGTGGCATCATGCCTATTGCTATGGCGGGGTTTGGCACCGGGCTACTGGGTACTGATGGGGCTGAATTGACCATTTTATTATTGAAAGATCTTATAAAACGTAGACAACTTTTGCAGACTCGCGCCGCTATTTCGACAGCTCTATTCTGTCCTGCACATCTCGATGCTCAAACTCTGAGAGCGGGCAATAACGTTGGGCTTAGGTGTCTTGGGAACATCCCCCGGCCGTTGCAGGATGCAGCAGATTTATGAAAGAGATTTTGGTATTTGTAGTTTTGTGCACATCCGCGGTAGCAGGTTTCGCGATTGCCAAAGAGAAAATCTGCAAACGAAAAAAAGAAACTTTTCGAGTTCGGGTCCAGAACAGCGATGTGCCGAAACCTATATTGCACCCCACTTTTACCGTTTATACCGGCGTCCAAGGATCGCTGAATCTCCACAGCCCATTAACTTTGCCATCCGGGTATTCGACCGCTTTTAGGCCCTGGAAAACGGGTATTACTGCTACCACCTTCTGGGTCGGTGAATCACCGACACCGGATGATCCTGGTAATCTTGCTTCCGCGTGGGACCCCAATTGGACTGCCACAAGCAAAGGGCAGAACCCTTTCTACGTTGCGCTCCCCTATAACGACGTTGCCGGCGGCCATACCAAGCCGGAGGCGAGAAGTATTATTCCTTGGTTTCGAGAAGCGTTTGTCAGAGACGGTCAGTCAGTTCTGAAAGATAGGTGGATAGCGATCCGGAAAGGAGCGCGTGTCTGTTATGCTCAGTGGGAAGATGTGGGGCCCTTTCAAGTTGACCACTGGCAATATGTGTTTGGGAATGAAATGCCGCGGCCAAACGTCAACCACAACGCCGGAATAGACCTTTCGCCAGCGGTTCGAGATTATCTGGAAATGTCAGGCATAGATCAGTGTGACTGGAAGTTTGTCGAAGCGCATGAAATCCCTGAAGGGCCGTGGAAATACCGAGATGATAGCAAGCTGGTTGCAGATAGCAGTGGATCAACGAAGAGAAAGTATTACTCGGATGGAAGACCAAAACAATCTTCCGTATTATCATACAGTAAGGGGAATGCCGTCGCTTTGTGGAATACGAGTGCCGAGATGGCAGGAGTCTCTCGAGACTTAGTAACTGTGCAGCCGGAGCGGATCAGAAACCGGCTAAAAAATCTTTCTGGAAAAGATGGTCTGAGTCCGTAAGCGCCTGTCATCGTCTGTTACATCTCCGGAGGGCTGGATGCTTTCAATAATGAGGTGTATGCTGATTGACATCGCCTCCCTCTTAGAGCCGGCGCAAAGAGAATTGGGATTTACCCTCACGGAGCGGAAGGCCCAAATCGGTTATGTCGGACCTATTCAGAGCAGCGCGCGACTTCCTCCTTGCGAATCGGACTGCTTACGATGTCGCCTACGAAGGTTTTCAATGGCCAAAGTTGGAGCGATTCAATTGGGCTCTGGATTGGTTCGACGCCATTGCGGCAGGCGAGAGAAGAGATCAATTAGCGCTTTGGGTTCTTTTCGAGGACGGAACTGAGACCAAGCTTAGCTTCGGCGACCTCTGCAATCGATCATCGCAAATCGCAAATCATTATCGCGAGCTCGGCGTTCGCCGAGGCGATCGCGTTTTAGTGATGTTGGGAAACGTCCCTCCCCTTTGGGAGACAGTTCTTGCCCTCATTAAACTTGGTGCTGTCATCCTGCCGGCAACCCCTCTACTCAGCAAAGACGATCTCGCCGACCGCATTGAACGAGGACGTGTACGGCACATCGTGTGCGCCACAGATTGCGTGTCAAGGTTTGACGGGCTGGGAAAAGCTTGCACCCGGGTCGTTGTAGCGGGGCCGACGCGCGGATGGCATACCTATGAGGATGGGTATAGCGCTACCGTCAAGTTTGAGCAGGAGAGGGAAACGTCGGGAAACGATCTAATGCAGCTCTACTTTACTTCTGGAACCACGGCTAAACCCAAGCTGGTGGTTCACTCGCATGTCAGCTACCCGGTTGGACATCTCTCGACTATGTATTGGATCGGGCTGCACCCGGGCGACATCCACTGCAATGTTTCATCTCCCGGTTGGGCAAAACATGCCTGGAGTTCATGCTTTGCACCCTGGAACGCTGAAGCAACGGTGTTTGTCCCAAATCAGTTGCGCTTTAATGCAAAGAAGTTGCTTGAGGCGATCACCCGAGCAAACGTAACCACCTTTTGTGCTCCGCCAACCGTGTGGCGGATGCTGGTCACAGAGCAACTCACAGATTACAAAACTAAGCTGCGTGAAGCGGTCAGTGCGGGTGAACCGCTCAATCCTGAAATCATTGACCAGGTGAAGGCCGCGTGGGGCATCACCATTCGCGATGGATACGGCCAGACCGAGAGCACCGCATTGGCCGGTAACTCGCCGGGGCAACCGGTTAAACCGGCATCAGTGGGCAGACCGTTACCCGGTTTTCAGCTGATCCTATTGGATCGTAACGGACAAAGGACTCAGGAAGGCGAACTCTGTGTGGCGCTCGATCGGCGGCCTTTAGGACTGATGCCGGGATATCAGGTGGATGATGGCAATATCGCCGCGCTCGCGGGAAATTATTACCGGACAGGCGATGTAATGTCACAGGACGCCGAGGGCTATCTCACGTTTGTTGGCCGAGCCGACGATGTATTCAAGGCTTCGGACTATCGGATTAGTCCGTTCGAACTCGAGAGCGCATTAATTGAACACCCCGACGTTATCGAATGCGCAGTGGTTCCGTCACCCGACCCCGTGCGCGCAGCCGTTCCGAAGGCATTCATAATTCTCAGACCCGGTGTCGTACCTTCGAGTGAGGTCGCGTTATCAATTTTCCAGCACATCCGGAACGTCCTTTCGCCTTTCAATCGCGTTCGACGCGTCGAATTTTCAGATCTGCCAAAGACTATCTCCGGAAAGATTCGCCGCGTGGAGCTGCGCAACCGCGAGGCAGAGAATGTGCGCAGCGGCGTACGACCGAGATTCGAGTTTCGTGAAGAGGACTTTCCAGACCTGAGGTGCTAGAAATCAATCTTGTCCCACCGGGGGCGCAGGGCGCCGGCGGCCTCGAAGTTCTTGCGGAAGTATTAGCCGGCCGTACCCGGCGGCTCGAATGTACGCAATATGGCGCATTTACAAGTTGCTCCCTTGTGGTAGGAGACTTCGACCCGCCTCTCCGATTTTCTTTGCCGATTAGAACCGAATTTAGAGCGCCGCCAGAAACTAAGATGGCAACCACATCAATTAGATTTACCCGCACGCAGGTAACGGCCCAGGTAGCCGGCACTCCGAAAGTCAGCCCGCAGATAGCATGGTCGGATACGGGCCTGCCGAAGCTCGCGCAGCACATGTTTTCACTCATGCTGCGCAACCTGGCAAGCGACGGTTTTTTGTTCGTGGATCCCAATCACCCGGATCCCAACGACCCGCAGTCGTTCTCGTTACCTGGTTGTATAATCGCGGCTCCCACATCTGCACTTAATACTCCCGGTATCTATCAAGACTACGTGTACAATTGGACTCGCGACGCAGCCATTACCGCGATAGAGATTGCTGCCGCCAAAATGCCGACGGCTCCAGGTTCCGGCGTCCAGCCGCTGATTGACTATGTCAACTTTGCCCAGATCTGTCAGAACAATGCGACGCCATCGTTGGCCCTTGCCAGCTACACTATCAGGGGACTCTCACGTGAGTGGACAGAGCAAACCGACGGTCCGGCGCTGCAGACGCTGGCCATCTTGATGGCCTATGATCAGCTCGACCCGGCAACCCAGACCGTAGCGAACGCAGTTATCAACAACAACCTCAATTACCTGCTGGGAACGTACCAGGGTCAGACGTTTAACTTGTGGGAGGAGCACAAAGGCTTTTCTTTCTTTGCTCGGTCGGTGCAATTGCGCTGTTTCCAAGCGATCGAGGCCAACTCCGTCGGCATTCCGGTGCCGCCGGGAACGGACGCCGCGATCACCTGGCTGCAAACGGCGCTGCAACAGCATTGGAATGGCGCGCTCTATGTGTCGATCATGCCGGCGCCCCCTGGTTATGACGCGAATACCGATATTATCTCGGCATGTCTGTATGGGGCCGTGCCGTGTACAGATACCAAGCTGCTTGCGACCGCAGCCCAGGTTCGGGATCAATGGGAAAATCCCAATTCGCCAGACCACTATCCGATCAACGTCACTGACAAAAACAACCGGGGAATCGGGCCTTTGTTGGGACGCTATCCGGGAGATGTTTACGATGGCGATGTCAACGATCCTAGTGCCGGAGATCATCCTTGGGCGCTGTGTACCTGTAATCTTGCCGAGTTGTATTACACGCTGGCGAATCAAATCCAAAACAGCCAAGCGGTGCCGCTCGACCAATTCTCGACTATGTTTTTCAGCCAGATTGGCGTGACCCAGGATACTCCGGTTGCGGAGGTAGTCAGTCAACTGCAGAACGCCGGAGACGCAATGCTGGCGGCGGTAATTTATCACAGCGATCACCTGGAACTCAGCGAACAGTTTGACGGCGTCACCGGATACGAGAAGAGCGTCAGGAATCTCACCTGGAGTTACGCGGCTTTCCTATCTGCCGTGCGCGCCCGGACTGGCCAAACCGTACAGGGGTGAAGCGGTATTGTGCTTAACTCCCAGGTAAAATTTCAACTATCAGATTGACTCTCGCGAGGGGGGAGAATCCGCTGAAGAGTCGGTGGCGCCCTCGCTATAACTAATCCCAAGCCGTGAGGAACTGGGCGGTCGATTTCTACGTAGCTGCCGGCAGGCGCAAGGCCAAGGCATTTGATGGGCAATGAGCCAATCCAAAAAGGAGTTGCGTACGCATTTTCAAAAAGCACAGAATAATAGTGCCGAACTCCGGTCGATGGTCGACCGGAGTTCAATCCACCGGCTCCCGAATCCCCGCCGCAATTTATGCGCGCAGACGTCCACAGATTCAGCTTGAAGGACCCAGGTGATGTATCGGGCCTCCAGGAGGCAATCGAAAAAGGCGTTATTGATCCGGAAAAGATCGTCGCTGTTATCGGCAAGACGCACGGAAACGGGCTAGTTAACGACTACACCCGCGGCTACCTGACGCTCTGTTTATCACAGTTAATCGGTGCTCGGACTGGTATCCCTGCCGAGAGCGTAAGAGAGCAGGTTCCCTTTGTTTTTTCAGGGGGCGTTGAGGGGATTTTGTCGCCGCACTACATCGTGTTCACGGTGAATTCTGACTCCGCCCCGAACAGAAAAGAAAATTCACTTGCCATTGGCGTCGCGTTCACCCCGGAGTTGTCGCCTTCAGACATTGGGCGGCAACGGCAAATCGACCTGACCGCTGCAGCCGTAACAAAAGCGATGGCCAGCGCCAGCATCGAAAGCCCGGATGACGTCCATTTCGTCCAAGTCAAGGGTCCGGCATTCGCGCTCGACGATATCGTCGCGGCGCAAAGATCCGGGCTCACCTGCAGGACCGATAATCCCGGTAAGTTGATGGGCTTCGGGCGAGGCGCTTCTGCGCTCGGTATTGGAACGGCTTTGGGACAAATTCCAGCAAACACCGATCTGGAGCAGGTGGTGCTACATGATTTCAGCCTCTATTCGTCGGTCGCGAGTGCCTCCGCGGGAGTTGAGGTGCGCACAAATGAGGTCATTGTCGTGGGTCTCAGCCGCGCATGGTCCGGACCGTTAACCATCGCACATCGCGCCATGAGAGACGCGCTAGACCTGGTTAGTGTAGCCGAGCTCGCACGCGAGCTGGGTTTTTCGCCCGAGCCACAGATAGTCGCAGAGCAAGCCAGCCGCATCAGGGCAGTATTCGTGAAGTGTGAGGCACAGCGTGATGGTACTATCCGCGGTCGCCGGCACACCATGCTGAACGATGGTGATATCGATCAACAGCGGCATATCCGAGCGGCGGTTGGCGCGATTGTAGCCGCAGTGTACAACGATACCGCCCTCTTTGTCTCAGGGGGTGCGGAGCATCAAGGTCCTGATGGGGGAGGCATGCTCGCCATCATCGCTGAGAATTAGCGTCTGCGATTCGGCGCAAGCAGTGTACCTCCCATTTTTAAGTTGGCCTCTTTATGTGATATTCCGGTTGCCGATCACCAGTAGCAGCTAAGACGATGACCGATTCTACCCCCGTCCCTTCGTCCTCCGAAACAAGCCGAGAGAGCGGCGCGGCGCAACGACCGCTCCCGCTCCGCCGCCTTCGCGTTCTCGACCTCAGTCAGGTTATGGCAGGTCCTTTTTGTGGCATGATGCTCGGCGATATGGGTGCCGACGTAATCAAAGTCGAGCCGCCGGGAGCAGGTGACCAGACGCGCCGGGCGATGGGTTTCAAGCTCAAAGGCTCCGACAGCCTGGGGTTCATTAACATGAACCGGAATAAGCGCAGCATGGTGCTCAACTTGAAAGCTCCAGCCGGCCGGGACGTGTTCCATCAATTGGTGAAAACCGCAGATGTAGTATTAGAGAATTATCGCCCAGGTGTTGCGGCGCGGTTGGGAATCGATTACCCCACTCTCAAGGCCATTAATCCAGGAATCATCTACGCAAGCATTTCGGGCTTTGGGCAAACAGGTCCCTGGTCGCAGCGCCCCGGCTTCGACCTGATAGCCCAAGCCATGAGCGGTATTATGAGTATAACCGGCGATTCGGGTGGACCGCCGGCCAAGTCTGGAGTTCCGGTCGCGGATATAGGCGCGGCCCTGTTTGCGCTCTATGGGATCTTGAGCGCCTACATCGGGCGGCTCGAAACCGGTGAGGGCCAACATATTGACGCTGCTCTGTTCGAGGCAGGACTCGCATTCTCCATCTGGGACATATCAGAATTCTGGGGGACCGGCAAAGTGCCGCAGAAATTAGGGACTGCGAACCGGATGAGCGCTCCTTACCAGGCGGTCCGGGCGAGCGATGGATATTTTGTGATGGGCGCGAATAACGACAAGCTTTGGCGGAGTCTCTGCGAGCTCATTGATCGGCCGGATCTTCTGAAAGATTCGCGTTTCACCAGCATCGCCGACCGCCTTGCCAATCGGATAGCGCTGATTGAAGAGCTCGAAAAAACGTTCGCGACTCAGGCCGCAGATCGGTGGGTCGAGCAATTTCTTGCTGCCGGGATTCCGGCAGGCCCGATCTACGACTACGCTCGGGCGCTCGACAATAATCATGTACGCCAGCGCAACATGGTCATGGACATAGACCATCCGGTTGAAGGGAAAGTTCGCTCGATTGGATTCCCTGTGA
>JAFAVN010000454.1 GCA_019242435.1 Verrucomicrobiota bacterium
GCAGATTATTGGCGCCGCCAAGAAAGAGTCGGTCGTAAATGGGTACATCATTTCCTGAACCCCAGGTGGCGACAGTCGCCAGTTCGGCGTCGAACAACAGGATCGTATCGAACGGCAGATGGAAATACTGCTCGCCCTCGACATCAAAACCGTAGATTTGAACATTGCCGCCCAAAGGTCCCCCGGATACATAGACCGAAAAATCGACGCGTTGCCCTGTACGGGTTAGAAACGCGTTGTCTCGTCTGTCGAGCGTAAGGCTCCAGGTAACCCGGCTTTCCAGATGGCTGCCTTCCTGATCTACAATCAACGGATCGGGCGTGGATACGTCAAAGATATCCGTTTCCTGCAGGCGATAGGTGAGTTTGCTGGCGAGAAAGTTAGTGATGGGCTGGCGCAGAAACACATCGAACCCATAGTACCTCTCGTTGTAGACAGTACTGAAATAGGATGAATCCAGGTAAAAGGCGTCCGTTCCCAGCGCCAGCCGTTTATCCAGAAAATAAGGTTCCGTGAAGTTGGCCGTGACTTCTTTCTCCTGAGTCCCGATCTGGACGCGAATCCGGAACTTCTCACCTGCACCCGTAAAGGTGCGCCAGTTGGTAATATCGAAGTTACTTTGGCTCAGCTCAGCAAACCCGAGGAGACCTTCGTCCGAGCTGAAGCCCATACCGAAGTTAAGTGACCCGGTTCGCTTTTCCTGCACGACGACATTCAGATCTTTGCGCCCGGGAACGGCGGTATCCGACGCATAGGTGTCGACCTTTTCAAAGTACTGCAATCCTTCCAGCCGCTTCTTGCTGATATCGACTCGAACCGTATCAAACACGTCGCCGGGCGCCAGCACCAACTCTCGACGGATGACCTTGTCCTTGGTTCGAGTGTTGCCGCTGATATTGATACGTTCGACGTAAGACTTGATCCCCTCCTCTACTTTATAATGCAGATCCACGAGACCCGGCCCGGCCGGGGTTGTTTGCACGGCAACTTTGGCGTCCGCGTAACCCGCGACCCCGTAAGCATCCTCAACCGCTTTGATGTCTTTCTGTAGTTTCTCCGGTGAAAATACTTGCCCTTCTTTCTGTTTAATGACCTTCCGGAAGTTTGCTTCCGTCACTACTTGCAGTCCTTCGATGGTTACTGCGTTGACGTGATAGATAATCCCCTGATCAATATAGATATCGATATCGACGTACTTCGGGTTCTCGCGATTGATCTTTACGTCCGTAATCTGGACATCTTCGTAACCGCTGTTTTGGTAGAGTTCTTTGATTTTCTGGACGTCCTCGTCCAGTTGCGCACTGCGCAGTCTGCCGGCGCCGGTAAGAAACGCAAAGATGTTATTTTCTTTGGTCTGCATTTCTTTTCTGAGCCGTCTCGAGCTGATCGCGGTATTACCGTAAAAGCGGATCCTTCTTACGATCGCTTTGCTTCCTTCACTGATGGAAAAGGTTAC
Organism: Verrucomicrobiota bacterium; assembly: GCA_019242435.1. GTDB lineage: Bacteria > Verrucomicrobiota > Verrucomicrobiia > Chthoniobacterales > JAFAMB01 > JAFAVN01. The sequence goes on from JAFAVN010000454.1 coordinate 1,457, forward strand.
AGTAGCGGTGCCGCGGTCCTCATTAGTTTCGACTTTGTAAGAAACGTCGACATCGGGAAAACCGCGCTTCTGATAAAGCTCTACAACTTTTTGCCGCGCTGTTTCCAGCGCCTGCTCATCTAACGGCGCATTGATCTTCAATCCCATTTCTTTGCGGATACGAGCGGTTTTGACCCGCTCGTTGCCCACTACGTAAACGCCTTCCAAGGTCACCCGAGTCTGCACCACCACAATCACCTTGACTCCGTCCGGCAGCGGTTCGCCATAAATTCGTACGTTGGTGACCAACCCTGTTGAATACAGGGCTCGCACGTCGTCTTCCACAGTCGCTTCCGAATAAGGCTGGCCAACCGTAGTCTTCATGTTGGTCAGGATGCGCTGACGGCTTAAAGTGGCAGGACCGGCATATTGGATCTCGATCTGTCGTACGATGGGCGAAGGTTGTCTCGGTGGTGTTTGCGGATTGGCTTGAGGCTGGGCCGCCGGCGGCGCTTGGGGTTGAGCTGGCTGCTGTGCAGGTGGAGGTTGCTGAGCAAAAGTCAGTTGGGCTATGAAGCCGAACAGAATTAAAAAAAGTGGGATTATCCGTTCGGCAAAACGCTTCTGCTTCATAGAGAAAATAGGGGCAGCGTGATCACAACGAATGGCGCTAATTCATGACGATGACGTCACAAACGTCAACAGAAAAACCGCTTCAATCCAAAAGCTGGTAAACGTTGTTCCGCGAATGCGGCTCGTAACCAGCCTCTCGAATGAGTTGCTGCATCTCTTGTCGTGATAACCGGAAAGTAGTGCCGGCGCTGCTGACGACGTTCTCTTCCATCATCACCGACCCGTAGTCGTTAGCGCCGTAGCCGAGCGCGACCTGCCCAATTCTCGGCCCCTGAGTCACCCATGAGCTCTGCAGATTCTCGACATTGTCCAGATAAATCCGTGCTAGAGCCTGGGTTCGCAGGTATTCGGCCGAACCCACCGGCGTCGCTTTCAAAACAACGTTCTCCGGTTGAAAGGTCCAACAAATGAAAGCAGTGAAGCCGCCCGTCTGATCCTGTAACTGCCGTATACGCTCCAGATGTTCTATGCGGTCCTCGATCGTCTCGACATGACCAAACATCATCGTTGCTGTGGTCCGCAAACCCTCTTCATGAGCGATCTCCATGACCTCCAGCCATTGATCTGTACTGCATTTAAGCGGCGCAATCCGCTTTCGAACCCGGTCAACCAGAATCTCTCCACCACCTCCGGGTATTGATCCTAGTCCGGCCTCGCGGAAGCGCACGATGATGTCTCGTAACGACATTCCGAACACTTCCGAAAAGTGGTTGAACTCGGGCGGACTGAACGCGTGGATGTTGATTTGGGGATATTTGCTGCGGATGTGACCGAGCAGATCAAGATAGTAATCCATCCCCAGCTTGGGATGATGGCCTCCTTGCATCAGGATTTGGACCCCGCCGATCCCAACTAATTCATCGATTTTCCTATCGATCTGTTCCTGCGTTAGCACGTAGTGGTCCGCGTCACTTTCCGTGCGGTAAAATGCGCAGAATTTGCAGTACACGTTACAGACGTTCGTGTAATTGATGTTGCGCTCCACGATGTAAGTGACGATCTCATTGCCTCGTCCGCCGTAAGCCGGCCTTTTCGCCGCTTTTCGCCTGTGATTAGCGAGCGCTCCCAATTCCTCAAGCGGCAGCTTGTAAAGCTCTAGTGCGTCATCCTTATCAATACGTTCGCCTTCGAGTACCTTTTCAATGACGGCTTCTTCGGAGATGAGAGTATTCATTGGCCAAGGCACTATCTAAGTTCATGGTTCAAAGTTCAAGACTCCAGGTTCGATGTGAGCGCTTTCGAGTACAGCTTGGCTGACGTGGTTTCGGTTTTCCGCTTTGCAGCTTCTGTTGGCCAACGATGCGGGAGCACGAGCACTCAACCTGGAACCTTGAACTTTGAACCTTGAACCTGCAACCTCAAAGCGTGGCTGAGAATTTTTACCAGGAAACCCTCCAATCGCCCGAGAGCCCATTTGATCTATCGCTGCGGCCGCCATTGTTTTCCGAGTTTCAAGGCCAGACTCGGGTCCGAGAGCGCTTGGAATTGATGGTAGCAGCCGCCAAGCAACGCGGTGATGCATTGGAGCATATTCTGTTGAGCGGACCTCCGGGCTTGGGAAAGACCACGCTCGCCTTCATTCTAGCCAACTCAATGGGCGTAAACATTAAGTGCACGAGCGGCCCCATGATCGATAAAGCCGGGGATTTGGCCGGTCTATTAACTACTCTGGAGCGCGGTGACATTCTGTTTATTGACGAGATCCACCGGTTGCAACCCGCCATCGAGGAATATCTTTACCCGGCAATGGAGGATTTCCGTCTGGACATCATTATCGACCAGGGCCCCAATGCCAGAAGCGTTAGACTGAACCTGCCAAAGTTCACCTTGTTAGGGGCGACAACTCGCGCCGGGCTGATCAGTTCACCGTTGCGGTCTCGTTTCGGTATGACCAGCCGGCTGGACTATTACAACGTGGAAGAACTCACCTCCATCATCGACCGGAGTGCCGGTCTCATCGGGGTAACCATTGATAGAGAAGGCGCACAGGAGATCGCTGCTCGTTCTCGGGGCACTCCCCGCATCGCGAACAACCTGCTTCGCTGGGTCCGCGATTATGCCCAGGTGAAAGCCAAGGGCGCAATTGATCGCTATGTAGCCGACTTAGCCCTGAAGATGTTGGATATCGACAACGACGGTTTGGATGAGATGGACAAACGGTTGTTGGAAGCGCTGATCGTCCGATTCCAAGGCGGCCCGGTTGGCCTCAATTCCCTGGCGGTATCGGTCGGCGAAGAACCAGGCACGATCGAGGAGGTAAACGAGCCGTATCTCATTCAAGAGGGGTATGTGCAACGCACGGCCCAAGGCCGGGTTGCATTGGCTAAAGCCTATCAAAAGCTCGGCCTGCAACGACCATCCCAGGGACAAAGGGAATTGTTTTAAGCCCCGGTCCCAGCGCCGCGGCTCCCCTCCATTTCGCTGGGCCGCACAACGCAGGTGCTGCCTGCTGTTTCTTCTGCTTGTTCACGGCGTTGACGACGTTCGCGCTTGTTCCCGCTCGTGCAACGCCCGGCGCACTCGCCGCAAAGGCGACGGGAAGCTCGGTTCGGGATACTTTATGGTGTTAGGCCAAAGGATCCGCCAGGGCTGTACCCTCAGCTTGGCCGCCACCTCGCTTAAATCGGATACAAATGTACCTATGCGAGGCAAATCGGTGTTCATCGCTTGTTGCAAGTCGCCCGTAACCGATTTCAACCGGATCGATGCGGCTTCGAAGTTCGCCACGGTGTTTCCGACGCGATTATCTTTTCCCGCCTGGTCGATCACACCTTGAGCACCTTTCAAGGTGGTCTGAACGCTCTGCAACGTTTGGTCTAGAGAGCCGCCCTTGTCGGTTAATTTCTGCAAATTTGAGCCAACCACCCGGAAATTGTTCAGGGTCGTGTCAAGGGAAGTCAGAAGAACGGAATCTTTGCCGGTCAACCGGGTGAGATTCTCGGCCGTTCGATGCAACTCGACTAAAGTGCCGGTCGCTTCTGCGAGGGTAGGAGTGAGCTTTTGGATGATCGTTGGGCCGACCTCACTCAGATCCGGGGAACGCACACCCACAAAAAATGCGCCATCCGCCGCTCTTCCCGAGTTAGAATCCCCATGAGTAAAATCGATGACCGGCTCCGCCAGAAGGCCAAATGAGCGCATCGTGACACTGTTGTCTTTAAAGATTTCAGCATCGGCAGCGACTTGCACCGTAATCATTGCCTCCACATCTGGTTTACCAGGTGGCCGCTGCAATATCGGAACCGGCGATTTAATGGAAGCGACCGTTCCGATCTTCCTTCCGGCCAGAGTCACATCAGCGCCCGGTTTAATCCCGGCTGCATCGTCAAAAAAGACATGGTAATGCACCAGCGGGCGGAATATTCCCGGCGTGGACAAATAAAGCACCACGCCTACCAGCAACCCAATAGTTAGAATGACGAGAATCCCGGTCCGGATTTCGCTACGAAGAATCTGCATTGGCCTCGGGTTCTGTGATTGGGCCGGCAACCTCGCCAGTTACAAACTGGCGAACCACCGGGTTGTCCGACGTTTTGAAATCCTCAGGTTCACTATCCAGAATAATCTTCCCCTGGTAAAGCATCGCCATCCGCGTGGCGATGCGAAAGGCGCTGTCCATCTCGTGAGTCACGATGATCGAGGTCGTATTGGTCTTCTCGGTAAGATCGATGATCAACTGATCAATCACGGAACTCATTATTGGGTCCAGGCCGGCGGATGGCTCATCAAAAAGCACTAGCTCGGGATCCAGCATGAGGGCACGAGCCAGGCTCACCCGCTTTCGCATTCCGCCGCTCAATTCAGACGGCATCTTTTTCTCAGTTCCACTCATCCCCACCATTGCTAATTTTTCTTCGATCAAGGCATCGATTTCAGCTTCAGATTTTCGTCCCAATTCCTGTACCGGCAGAGCCAGGTTGTCTCGCACATTGAGTGAGCTGATCAAAGCGGAATATTGATAAACCATCCCGATCCGACTCCGGAGAAGATTCAGCTTGCTTCGGCTCAACCTGTTCACCCGCAAGTGCTTGTACCTGATTTCGCCGGATTTAGGTCGCAATATGCCTAAAATCAATCGCAACATCGTGCTTTTCCCGCCGCCGCTCTGGCCAAGCACAACCAACCGATCACGGTGGTGTATCTGGAGATCGACCCCGTTCAGAACACCTTTGTCTTCGAACGCGAGGAAAACCTTGTCCAAATGAACTAGGGGCGTCTCCATTACTTCGTGTACTGGGTCACGATCACGTTAAACAGGCTGTCAAACCCAATGACGCTGGTAATGGCGACAACCACACTGGCGGTAGTGGCGCGCCCCACACCCTCGGCTCCTCCTTGGACCGTGAGGCCTCTGAAACAGGCAATCAGGCCAATGACCAAGCCGAAGAAAGCTGCTTTAAAAAAGCCAATCACAATATCGTTCACCAGCAAACTGCTGAGAACTGCGTCAAAAAAGAAGGCAGGCACAATGTTCAAAGTAATCCAGGAAATCAGGCACGCTCCGATGAGAGCGGCAACACAAGAACAAACCGCTAAACAAGGCATGGCGCCTACAATCGCCACCAATCTCGGCGCCACCAGAAACCTTAGAGGGCCAATTCCCATTGCCTCGATCGCTTCCACCTCCTCGGCGACCTGCATAGTGCCGAGTTCCGCGGTAAACGCCGCACCGATGCGAGCTGCGAGGACGATCCCGGTTAAAAGTGGCCCCAGCTCTCTGGTAAAGGCGATCGCGATCAGCGAAGGAACTAACCGTTCGACCCCGAATTTTTCCAGCTGGTAACCGGTCAGCAACGCCATTGTCAGTCCCAAAAAGAATGAGACCATCAGGACCAATGGTACCGATCCGACCGCCGTCCGATCGGTTTGGGTGAACAGGGCCGCAGGACGAAAAGGCAGGCGCCTCCGTCGAATATTGTCGGCCACCTCTTCCGTGGTGTTGAGCAGCAGCCACACAACACTTCCCAAATGTATCAATGCGCTTCGCGTCAGAAAACCAATCCGATAGAGCAAGGAACTATCTACGCCCGAGGCATAACAAATGACAAATGACAAATTGGCGTACTCGCCTGGAGGCTGCCCGCATCACAAATGACAAATGACACATCACAAATCGCCTGGACCCAGCGCGATGGAGGGGAGCCGCTTTGGAGGCTTTCGGCGCGACCCCGCGCCTTTGATAACGGCGCGTTCTTCAGCCCAGCGGACCCAGCGCAATGGAGGGGAGCCGCTTTGGAGGCTTTCGGC
>JAFAVN010000495.1 GCA_019242435.1 Verrucomicrobiota bacterium
GACAAACCGAATTTCACCGGCAACTGGGTGCTGGATCTCCAAGCATCGACTTCACTCGACCCGCTGATGACCCAAATCGGAGCCAGTTTCCTCGATCGGAAATACGCCGCTCATACCAAGCTTAAAGCGACATTACAACAAACCCCAGACGTCTTGACGATCGCTGCCCGCGGTCCCGCCTTCACCTTTAATCAAACCCTTTACCTCGACGGACGCGATGACTCGAGCACCTTGCAAATCTTGGGAGCAACGGCCGTCAACACCAAAACGGTCTGGTCAAAGGACCGTAAGCAGCTCGTCGAGAGGCATCGTATCAGAACTAAAAAGGGAAAAAACGGCGACCTGACCATCAAAAGGAGCCTGATAGAAGAAGGGAAAGCCGTGGAGGTCGTTATGACTCTAAAACTTGACGACGAACCGAGCCCAACCTCCGCTCGCCAAATCTGGCGCAAGCAAGTTTAAGCGGTTTGCGCAGCAGCGCGATTTGTTAGCTCTTGGAAGCAGGCCGTGATTCGGCATGGTGCGAGGTTGTTTTCATCCCGCGAATGCAACGTTGCAGGTAAGCAATTTCAACCGCGATGCGGGCGCAGTTCAGCTCTTAATGAGCATCTGTCGGCACGCAGGTTGTAGCCGGTGATTGAGGAGGCGTCCGGATCTGCCGGGTTTGCATTCCTCGCCAATATTTCAGCGGAATCAGACCGACGCCGATAATGGTCAACTGGCTAACTATAAATCCGATGAGCGGGCCAAACGCGCGATCCATGAAGCCATAAGAGTGAAGCCCGACCCCGAGCATGTTGACACCGAACCAGGAGAAGCTTGTGACCACATTCCCGAAAACGGTCATGAGGGCCAGGCCGCGTTCTCTGGCAAGACCTCCCCAGCGGGCATGCAGGACAATCGCATTCCACAGGACGATCAGAAGTGCTCCATTCTCTTTCGGATCCCAACCCCAAAAACGTCCCCAGGATTGGTCAGCCCAGATCCCGCCGAGAATGGTGGCAACCAGACTGAAGAGAGTCGCGAAGCAGACGACACCATACATCATTCGGCCCAGCGACCTGGAAGTTGCCTCATCGAAGGAGCGGGTGAATACCCCCCGAAAGACATAGATAATTCCGATCAACCCTGCCAGAAACATGGCAGAATAGCCCAGGGCCTCGCCCACAACGTGGGTCGCCAGCCAGCTGTTCGTATCCAGCACCGCTCGCAACATCTCCAGCGTGTCCCCGTCCAACTGCAGATTGTGTGCGATCAGCAGCGTCACGAACCCGATTACGGCGCCGCATACGCTGCCAATTCCGTTTTGGTAGAAACGTTCCAGAATGATGCAGAGGAGTACCGAAGCCCAGCCCACAAATATCGCGGAACTGTATAAATTTGTGACAGGGGGGCGTCCTTGTAGATACATGCGCACGATCAAGCCTGCCGTATGGATCAGAAACGCGGTGATGAGCAGTATGACGGCCGTTTTGCTCAAGGTCTTCGGCCAGAGCAGCCAGGAAAAAAGCGCGAACAATAAAACAGCAACATACAACGCCATCGCCTGCAGAAACGGCTGCGCTTGATTGAAAGCAAACTCCAGCTTTGGGCGAGCCAGCTTTTCCGGAATGATTTTCGACAGATAGCCCTGGTAATCACGTAGGGCCGCATTGAACGCGACAGCATCATTCGCCCGATACCCTGCGATCAAGCGCCCGTACGCGGTCGCCGCGTAGGGGACCCGGCCATCGCGGATAGCGCTCAATAACGCCTCCGAGATGTGCTGCCAACCATCATTCTGCCCCGCTCTTTGAGGATTCGGGATGGCGGATGCGTATTTCAGTTGGACCAGGTTTTTGTAACGTTGCGTAAATACCAGGATGCGCCGGAAGTCCTGCTGGCTGAAGGGCTGGCCGGCAACGCGGTTGCGAACGGCATTCAGGCCCGGTTGAATGGCGCGGCCGAAAGCTTCGATCTCTTTGCCAAAATCGCGGGAATCTTCCGCCTGAATTGTGTTTTTGAGCTCCAGGTAAAGGCGTAACCCTGCTCGCAGCTTGACAATCCCGCGCTGAAACGGATTTCGACTCTCGGGTTCGGTTCTTTCAGCCAATCCTGCCTGTTTCTCGATCTCATCAAAATACGGCTTCAACTCAGTGAACGAGAATAGAACAAAACCCTGGGCATTCGGTGATCCGAGAATTTTGAGAATGTCCGGATTGCTGGCCTCAAACAGTTTTGCGGAGTCCGCCCTTTCCGGCATCATGAGGATCTCAAGCAAACCTTCGCTTGGCTCGGCCACGGTCCTATCAGCCCGGGTGTAGGTTCCGTGGTGATTCCATTGGGATAAAGACACGCGCGCCAGCGAATCCATCGGCATCACCCGTCCGCCGGCGAGCACCGGCAGACTGCCGAACTCACGAACCTGCGGACCCGGTTTCTCTCTCCGCGGCGCCATTCTCGAAACGGCCGAGAATAATAGGAGCAGGCTTATCGCCCAAGGTATGAACTTTTTCACGGTATGACCCGGTGTCTCACGAAGCTGACCAGGTGCATTCCAAATTGGAGGAGCATTCCGAATACGATCAGCGCACACGAAATGTATGGCACTAGCCAACTCGGATTTTGTGCGACCTGGAGAATGGTTGTGGTGTCGTTGTTATCAAAGCCGGCCTGAAAAAACGTATAGCCCCGATAACGCAAGGGATTGTTCATGAATATCAGCGACTCGCGATCCTCGTGTTGTGATGGATCCACGAGCCTGATCCGGCTGGAAAAGTTTTTGGCGATGTCGGTCCCAGCGTACCGATCGTGTCGAAACTCCAGCAACTGAATGGCGAACGACTTATAAAAGCGCTTGGGACGCAATACAACCTGGTATGACTTACCCGCAGCCTGAAAATTGATTGGACGCGGAAACGCCGCTGCCAGGCTGTAGGTGTCGATCAACTTGCCATTCTGGAGCAAAGACACGGTCGCGGCCGGACGGTTGCGATCATCTTCTTTGTAGGTTCGCTCCAGTTGAACAGCATCGGCCATTGGCCCTATCTGCAAATGGGGGTAAGCCGGTCTGGGCAATTTCGATGGACTTACCAGTGCCGAGTTCGGATAAAAGTCATTGACCACGAGCTCCAGAGAGTCTGCCGGCAGCGCGATTCTGTTTCCCTTGTAAAGCTGGGAATCAGGCACAGAAATTACTTGGTCGGAATCATCGCCACTGGTGTCGATAATCGCGAGTTCGTCGTGATAGAGACTCTCGGAGTAGTTTTTTGTCTGCCCTTGATGCAATCGCATCTGGCTTTCCCGATCGATAAAGATGTCGGCAAACAGTTGACCGATTAAGAGCAGAATCAGGCCGGAATGCAGGAAAAGGATTCCCGCCTTTTTCCAACTTAATTTGAATCGCGCGAGGTGCGCAGCAATCAGATTCACCAAGAGAAGGGTCCCGACGATGTAGCCGCCAGGAAACCAGGGAATGCGTAGTTGCGTATCAGGAGGTGTCCAGAAGAGGAACCAGCTCCTGAAGTAGCGGTTCTCCGCTTCATAGATACCGATGTGGACTTGGTCAAGTGTTCCGACGAACACAAGTACCATCGCGCATGCCAGACAGAAGACAGTTAGCTTGAGTGAGGTAACCGGTTTTAACCAGCGACCTAGAGTATTTGTCATAGCTGGTTGGCCCGTCTGCGCCGGAAGTGAACGATCTGCCCGGCTTACGGCGCGGAGGAAAATGGAGCGTTTTGTTTAATTGCAACTGACGCCTGGGAGGCGGGCGGTTTTAAATTGCCGCCCAACCTCCCGATGTTGACGCTTTCGATCCGTTAGACCTCGACCATTGTCGTTATCGCACGGGGCCATGCACCCGGACAGTGGCAACACTTGTCAATAACGGTAGGCCGAGGCCGGCAGCCTCCCTTTCTGGGCGAGCGTGAAGGCGGCTCAGATGAGAATCTGCCGGCTAAGTTAACGGGAAACCGGGAGAGCGACGTCCTTAGATAGATTCCAGGAATGCGATTATGGCCTGTTGCTGGGAGGCGCTCAGGTTGGCAAATCGGTTCCTTATGGTTAAGGCTTCGCCATCATGGAAGAGGATGGCTCGAAGGATAGTTGAGGCCCGCCCATCGTGAAGGTACGGGGCTCTGGCGCGCAAACCCCAGAGGGGAGCCGTACGCAGTTCGGTTGGCTGAGCGTCGGCCTGGGCAATACCGTCATTCAAGCTGCCCATGTTATGCAGGAGCAGATCGGAGAAAAGATGGACGGTTTTAAAGGCCAGGGCCGGAGAGACCGTGCTGGGGCCGGTTTGCATCGTCGGTTTGTGGCAGGCCACGCAGTCGATCGATGTGAACAACTGTTGGCCCCCGGCGGTTTGCGGGCTCAACGGCACCGTTGGCGGCGGAGCCAGGAGCTGCATGAAGTCGGTAAACCGAGCGATGTCATCCTTTGGTTGGACCTTCCGGGAGAGCCGGATTGGTCGGGAGATCCTGGAGCGTAGTGGGAGTTATCCCGGCCGGTTCAGCGGCAACCAGAGCCGCCTCATTACCGTCCGGAGCCAAGTCTGTGGTGAAGAACCGATTAGTGATGCCCATTTCATTGAGATAGGCATCTCCGGCGAAGGCCAGCACAGTCGATTCTTGACATTTCCAGCCGAAGCGGCCCACGAAGTTTGTGCCGATGGCTTTGGTAACGGCATCCGAGAGGATAGCCGCCCGCCCTGTGACACCATCCACCGGCGTCCTGTGGACGTTGGCTTCGATGGCGGCATCCGGGATGGCCTCAATCAGGCCGGCGCCGAAAAGCGGGGTGGTCTTACGGTGTGCGACGATAGTGGCATCTGGTGGGACGGTTTCCTGTGAACCCGGACTGACAGATGCCAGATGGAACAGAGTGCCATCTTCGTTGGTTAACGGATTGAAGCTACCGTTAGGATTCAATTTGCCTGCCCGAATCTCCATAATCGCACTAGCCCCCCCGGGAGTGATCCCGCTGACGACCGCCGTTGCCACGTTCCCTCCAACCGGAGGAGTGATAACGGGATTCGTTGAGGTATTGGGCTGCGTGTGGCAGGCGACGCAAGCCTGCGCATTGAAGATTGGTCCGAGACCATCGGGAGTGATGGCGTCGAAGGTTTCGAACTGAGCCTGGCCAGTGGCGAAATTGGTTAGCTCAGCGGCGGTTAAGCCTGGTAGGGGACTGCCAAACTGACCGGTCGTGGTAATCGTGACCGCGTTCGGACTGTTAATTGCTGCAGGGTGATTGGGTCGCTGGGCATTAGCGACTGAGGGTAGAGAGAGAAGTGCTGCCAGGCCGGCTATTCCTGGAGAGCACGGGAACTTTATCGTGAGCCGTTTGCTGGTCATATTGCTGATATTTCATCATGGGTTTCATCATAGGCATTTTGTTACTCATAAAGAGACACTTCGAAACAGGCGTTCCCAAACCAGATGGGGCACCTGACAAATGTTCTTTTGTCATTCTTTTGTAATTGGCCGTCACACCTACACAATAAAAAGCGGGTTGGCTATAAAAATTGTAATTATTCGTAAAAAAATTTCTGCTTAAAGGCCAAAATAGTGCGTTTCCTAACAAAATCCTGGTTGCTGTGGCACATTTTTTGTTATGATCAGTCATCGAAAGCCAATACTCAGAAGGCAGCGTACTGTTTCATTCTAAGAAGGTGAGAGCCGCTTTTCCGCATCATCCGGGCGGCCCGGAAATCGACTGTCAGTACAAGCAAGAAGGCTCTTTAGTACCGGCTTTGACCTCAGCTGGGCCCAAGATATGCCGGCCCAAGATAAGCGGACAGGGTTTCCCGCCACCAGTCGCTCCGGATGGCGTCGAGTAGGACGAGGTTGATCGGCATCCTTAGCTCGCTGCCCTGTGGCAATGCGATCGCGTAGGTCTGTGGATCGAAGGTCCCGTCCAGCACCCGCAGCGAGCCGGAGAAGTGCTGGTTGATTAGCCAGAGAAGCAGTGCCCGGTCATACACTAGTGCGTCAATCCGACCCCTTTTCAGCGCTAAGAGGCCGGCCTCCGCATTGGCAAAGAGATGATGCTTGATGTGCTCGCGACCGAGATACTCAGTCGTCTCGGTACCGGTGATCGCACCCACGCGCGCATATCGCAGATCCGCCTGCCCGTTAACCGGGCCGTGCAAATGCCTCAAGGTGTATTGCGAGGTTAGCGCTGCGGTTAAACTGGCAAACACGATTACCGAGGTAACCATCCAGAGTATGGCGAGCAAACGACCCGGCAACGTCTTCGGCACTTTTCCGCCCGCTGCCGCGCCGCCGATTTGAGTCATTGCCGCCGCCGTCCACCATACACTTGCACCAAAGCCGTGCCGATGAGCAAAGTGCTCATTGTGCCGGCGTTCGATAAGCCAGAGTACGACTCCAACTGAAAGCGCGGCTACGAAAAGTACGAGGGCAGCTCGAAAAAAGCCGAGGGAAAACACGTTGTGTATGATTGGCCACCAGCTGATGCCGGCATCGGTTGCGACGGCGATGCCGAGGCCGGTGCTGTAGAAAGGTTCCGTAAAGTCAACGACCCGTTGCCGTCGGCCGGTGACAGTGATAGCCGCCACCGCTGCATCTAACGAGTGATCCGCCACCCCGTCGATGAGACCCTTAAGCGTCGTCTCCTGAAACCGGTAGTGCAGGTGCATCTGATCCGCAATGTGTCGCCAGAGATCGATGCTGATCCCGTGCCAGGTGCCGTCCTCTGCCTTCATCGCAAAGGGTGGCGCAACCTTGGTACCGATGACCAGCACCGGTACCTCGGGTTGCTCCGGGTTCTGGGCTCGGGCGTGCGGCCCTTGGGGCAGCATCGCCGCGAGGGCCGCGATTGCGATGCAAATGCCTTTGTACTTCATATCATATCAAGG
>JAFAVN010000508.1 GCA_019242435.1 Verrucomicrobiota bacterium
AAACTGTCTAAGACGTTTTGTATACGACGAATGATGTTTCCGATGCGACGGTGTGAAACCAAAGAGGGTGGAAAGCAGGGTTCTCAGGTCATTTCCCTAGGGAGACAAGTGAGTGTGACACTTTACGCAACTGTGTGAAAAATGGTGTTTAGAATTAGAAATCCCTTGCTCTATCCAGCTGAGCTACGAGCGCCTTTCGCCGCTGCTAACCTTAGTGGCCCGGCTAAGCCCATATCCGAAGACCAGATCAAAACCGAGACTAAATTCACCTACTGACTAAGCAAGGCGGGACGCTACCACGAACATGCATTCAGGCAAGGTCCCCGCGGATTCCAACTTTCTCCGGACGGACTTTTAGGCTGGTCGGATCGCGTTCTCGCGATCCATTCCGCACGGTTCCTGATCTTAGACTTTTCCCCTGAAACCCGCGACCGCTAATCAAATGACCTATAGGTGAGAGGGCCTATGGGCCACTGGTTGTAACGGTTGTCGCCCGGCGCACTATAAGCCGGTCCTTCAGTGCCGGCTATGGCGTTACCACGATGCCTTGATCGAGGCCCTACTGATGAGGAAGAAGTGTCCGGATTATCCAAAAATGCACATCCGGAGAAACCGGCAATGAAGCTAATTACTCCAAAGGTCATCAGACGGCGGCTGACCCACTTAGTTGTTTTCAAAAGACTCCTCTGATAAGGCATTGGAAGAAAGTTAGCCGCGAATCCGGCACATTGCTAACAGTCAAACGAATGATATGCAAGAGAAGAGCAGATTGAGCTGGGTCTATTTTTCCGCTGCCGACCAGGCAAGAGCGCAAGAGCGGTAGGCCGGCTATGCGCGATGTCTCATTAGGACGGAAACTGTCCGGTAATAAACCAGACAGCAGCCATTATTCCCGCAATCCAGGCGACCGACAAAGTTGCTACTCCCCATCCGTGGGGTGTTGATATCATCGAGCGGTTCTTCATTGCTTGTTTGATCCGAGGTCTACTACGCGAATTCGTGCCCCCTGGTTACAAAGAAAGCGACTCGCGATTAGCGGAAAAAATTCCCGTCAACAAGAATTCCGCGGAATATGGATAACTGATCAACCCTAGTCTGGTGTGACGAACCATCAGCGTTCTCGCCGCTGGCCGGCTCGGCAAGGGACGCAGCAATCACCAATCATCTTGAGTTTCCCCGGTACTGGCTACATTAGCCTCACAAACGGGGGAATATGTAATGACGAAGACGATCAAGCTTTTCATTCCAGGGCCGGTGCAGGTTTCGCCTAAAACCTTTGCTGCCATGGCGACGCCAATGATCGGGCATCGGAGTTCGGACTTTAAAAATCTGTATCGGGAGATTCATCCCGGGCTTCAGCAGCTTTTCCAGACCAACAAGCGGGTCTATCTGTCCACCTCGTCCGCTTGGGGCATTATGGAAGGCGCCGTCCGCAACCTGGTGAGGAAAGGGGTCTTGAACTGCATGTGCGGCGCTTTTTCAGACAAATGGTTCGACGTCAGCAAGCGCTGCGGAAAAGAAGCAGCCCCGCTGCAAGTGGAATGGGGCGAACCGATCGACCCCAACGCGGTCGATCGGGCCCTTGCGACCGGTAAGTATGACGCTCTAACTCTGATCCATAATGAAACTTCCACCGGTCTGATGAACCCGCTGCCGGCTATCAGCGAGGTACTCAGGAAATACCCAGAAGTAGTATTTATCGTCGACACCGTTTCTTCGTTCTCGGCGTTGCCGATCCCAATGGATGAACTCGGAATCGACATGATGATCACCGGCAGCCAGAAAGCATTAGCTTTACCTCCAGGTCTCTCGCTTTTCGCCTGTTCCGATAAGGCCATCGAACGTACAGCTCAGGTCACAGAACGCGGTTATTATTTCGACCTTCTCGAATTCAAAAAGAACGGGGAAGAGTTCATGACCCCAAGCACACCCAGTATCCCGCATATCTTCGCTCTGCGGTCGAAGCTCGAAGACATCTTCACGGAAGGATTGGAGAATCGTTACCGGCGTCACCAGGAAACAAACGCCCTGGTTCGTTCCTGGGTGGAAGAAAATGGTTTCGAGTACTTCGCTAAAGAAGGCTTCCAGTCGGTGACCTTGACCTGCGTTAATAACAACCGAAACATCGACGTTGCTCAATTTGCCAAAAAGCTCCGAGAGGAACACGGTTTCCAGATCGATGGCGGCTACGGGAAAATCAAAGGCAAAAGCTTCCGGATCTCGAACATGGGGGACGAAACTCTCGAAACCCTTCGCCCATTGCTCAAAGCGATGACTCATTGCTTGCCGGTCTAGCCCGCAGAATTCACGCGCTCAACAGCGGAACGTTTCGGTTGGGACAGGCCATCCCGCTGCTAGGGAATGTTTCGGTGGGGACAGGCCATCCCGCTGCTAGAGCTCGCAATTCTCACAAAAGCAGAGCGGCTTTCCCGAGCGGCACACAGCGCCCCGCTAGCTGCGGCCGGCGGTTTTCCCCTCGGCCACGGCGTTCCCGCTGGTTTGCGCTCATTTGTGCCGTCGCCGCACATTCCGCTTCCCTTCCCAATTCGACATTCGCTAAAGTTCCGCCATGAAACTTCGTGTGGCGGTTTCTGTTCTCTCCCTTCTCTTGTCGCCGATAGTTCTGGCCAAAACCAAGATGCTCGTTGAGGACCCCAATAACCTGGTTGTCGGCCGATACGGGATCACCGGTGCTCAAGCCTCCGCGACACAGGAAGCGGCAGAGACTTTCCTCACGTAGCGGCTGATGCGCCTTGGGACGAAGTTATTCACAATCCGGGGTCGCTCACGCTCCAAAGCTTCTTGAGGGCTTTGGCCCCCAGATTGATGAATAACTTCGGACCATCTATAAGGTTGCTATGAAAATGGGCCGGCGGCCGCGTTGCTCGTCGGTTACGTATCAATCTAGATAGGCGCCCTCCTTACTGCCAGTCCGGCTCGGACCGTCTTGCCGGCGGCCCATTTTGATCGCAACGAAAGCCAAGCTATTTATGGACAGGACACTAGGAGGAGCGTCTCGTCTGAACATCAGGGGAACATAAATGCATCGCGCCGTTTGACGGTTTTCCTCAGGTGGCTTCATCTTAGCTCAATAAGCTTCTGCCGTGCCCAGACTCCTCCAGACCCAGGGCCTCCCGGATCCTGGCCCCTATATCCAAGCTCCTCAGAACGAATCCGCCCAGCATTGGCTGCTCAAAACTCTGGCTTTGCATTGGGCTTATGAGCGCGGGTT
>JAFAVN010000115.1 GCA_019242435.1 Verrucomicrobiota bacterium
GCCCCCGGAAGCACTTGATGTTTTTCCCGGATTTGGGCATCATCCGCGCAGATTCCCAGAGCTATGCATGCCGCCTACTCTGCAACGCCGTCCTTGATTTCTCACACCTTGAATTTCTTTTCTTCCTATTACCCGGCGATGCCTGTCGGCTGCTGAACGAGCTATGCGAATTTTTGTTCCGAAGGAGATTTTCCCTGGAGAAAAGCGAGTCGCGGTATCGCCCATCACCGTTGCTAAACTAGTAAAACTTGGGGTCGATGTTGAGGTTGAGCAGAACCTTGGCGCTTCGGTTAATTGGCCGGACTCGCATTATGAAACCGCCGGCGCCCGGCTCAGTTCGAGCCGGCGAGCATCACTGCGCGGGGCTGAATTGATCCTGCGCGTTCGGAAACCGCCATTCGACGAAATTGATGATCTGAAGGCGGGCGGCATCCATATCAGTCTCTTGGATCCATTTAATGAGGAAAAGCTGGTGCGCCACCTGGCCGGCGCCCAGGTCACCGCAGTGAGCATGGAAATGATTCCGCGAGTGACCGTCGCCCAACCAATGGATGTTTTAAGCTCGCAAGCCAACCTGGTTGGTTACGTGTCGGTAATCCTCGCGGCAAACGCGGTCGATCGAATTTTTCCTATGATGACCACGGCGGCGGGAATGATTAAGCCCCTGCGTATGTTCGTCATCGGGGTGGGTGTGGCCGGGTTGCAAGCCATTGCGACCGGACGCCGTTTGGGAGCCTGGGTTGAGGCATTTGACACTCGGCCGGTAGTCGAAGAGCAGGTTAAGTCCTTAGGCGCCAAGTTCGTTAAACTCGATCTTGGCGAAACCGGAGAAACGGCCGGCGGCTACGCCAAGGAGTTGACGACGGAACAACTGCAAAGGCAGCGCCAACTCATGGCCGATCACGTGGTATCGGCCGATGTAGTGATCACGGCCGCACAGGTTTTCGGTAAAAAAGCTCCGGTTATCATCACCTCGGATTTGGTGCAAAAGATGCGACCAGGCAGTGTGGTGGTGGATACCGCTGTGGAAACCGGTGGGAATGTGGAAGGCTCGATGCGCGACCAGGAGGTAACCTTAAACGGCGTCAAAATCGTCGGTTTCGCGAATCTGGCGAGCCGGGTTGCCAGTCACGCCAGTGAAATGTATTCGAATAATCTCGGCGCTTTTGTGCAGTACTTTTGGAACAGGGAAACGAAAGCGTTCGGGTTAGACCTCACTCACGAAATTCTCAAGGCCTGTGTGGTTACGCATGGAGGGGAAATTATTAATCAAACGATCCTCCAGACGTATGCCCAGGCAACGTCTTGACAGCTTATGGCTCCTGAAACCTTACTCGCAAAATTTTATGTCCTGATTCTGGCTGCATTTCTGGGCTACCAGATCATTTCCAGGATTCCATCCCTGTTACATACGCCGTTGATGTCGGCTACTAACGCGATTTCCGGCATCTCATTAGTCGGTTCTTTGATTACCGCCGGCGCGCATCTATCCATGGTGAGCGCCATCCTGGGTTTTTGTGCAGTAACCTGTTCGACCATCAACGTGGTCAGCGGATTTATTCTCACGGATCGGATGTTGAAGATGTTCAAGCGCCGAGTGGAGCCGCCTTCCAAAAAGGAGAAGTAAACGGTGGACCCACGCAGCATTTTTATCGAGCTCAGCTATGTAGTCGCGTCGGTGCTTTTTATCCTGGGCTTGCGAGGCCTTACTCATCCGGAGACAGCGCGGAGAGGGATGCACCTGGCTGAGTTTGGAATGCTGCTGGCAATCGTAGGAACACTGGTAAGCAGGGAAATTGTCAGCTACGAGTGGATCATTGCCGGTCTGCTCCTCGGTTCGTTGATCGGGGTGCCGATGGGTTTCTGGGTGCCGATGACGGCGATGCCTCAGCGGACGGCTTTGTCTCATGCCTTTGGTGCCTTCGCCGCCGCATTGGTTGGGATTTCGGAGTACTACCTGCATGGCGCGGCTTTAGGAGTAATTAAAATTCCGGCGCTCAGTTTTGAAGTTTTACTTGGGGCGCTGACTACCACTGGCAGCCTGGTGGCGTTTTCGAAACTGCAGGGATTTTTACCTGGGGCGCCGGTGATCTACAAAGGGCAAAATATCTTCAATCTTTCACTATTGGCGATAACGGTACTCTGTTGTGTTCTGCTCCAGTTTTTTCCCGGTATAGCCGCATTGTTTTATCTGATGTTACTGCTGGCCTTTGTGTTCGGCGTGCTATTAGTCTTGCCTATTGGCGCCGCTGACATGCCGGTGGTAATTGCGTTGCTGAATTCCTACGCGGGATTGGCTTCCGCGGCTACGGGCATAGTTATCGGA
Organism: Verrucomicrobiota bacterium; assembly: GCA_019242435.1. Classification (GTDB taxonomy): domain Bacteria; phylum Verrucomicrobiota; class Verrucomicrobiia; order Chthoniobacterales; family JAFAMB01; genus JAFAVN01. Next base: position 2,327 of record JAFAVN010000115.1, read on the forward strand.
AACAATGTTCTGATCATCGCCGGAATGCTCGACGGCGGATCCGGTTTTATTCTGTCAATTGTGATGTGTAGAGCGATGAACCGCTCCATCACCAATGTGTTATTTGGAGCGTTCGGTAGTGTTGGCGAGACCACCACAGCCGCCACGGGGCAGATGCATGCAACCAATATCGAAGAGGTAGCCGTGCAGTTAGCCTATGCCAGGCAAGCAGTGTTCGTCCCGGGATATGGTATGGCAACGGCCCAAGCTCAACATGTGCTGCGCCAGCTAGGGGACGAGCTGGAAGAACGAGGCGTTGCCGTCAAATACGCAATTCATCCGGTTGCCGGGCGAATGCCGGGGCACATGAATGTTTTACTAGCCGAAGCAAATGTCCCGTACTCCCAGTTAAATGAGCTGGAGATAATCAATCCGGAATTTCCTTCTACCGATGTGGCGGTTGTGATTGGCGCTAACGATGTGGTTAACCCGGATGCGCGGGATAACCCGAAGAGTATCATTGCCGGCATGCCGATCTTGGAGGTCGATAAAGCGAAGACGGTGGTGGTTTTAAAGAGAGGGCAGGGAAAGGGGTTTTCCGGGCTAGTGAATCCGCTCTTTTTCAAGACAAATTGCGGGATGTTATACGGTGACGCCAAGGAGACCCTGACGAACTTGGTCCAGGCAGTACATAACGCGTGACCCGTTTGGCGTATCGTGTGGGCGTCGCCTTTCGAGATCGGAGGGGAGCCGCCTTTCTGCTTGCTAACCACCTGCGGCGTTCCTGGTCGTGACGGGCTGTTACCCTGGAAGGGTGCCAGGCGGCGGCTCCCGCGGCGCGTTGAGTAATTTGTCGGTAGTCTCAACCCCTTGGGCATTGGCAAAGTCGTGGGTTGGGACCTCGCACCGGTTCAAAACGCTGTCACTGCCAAGTCTTGAGGGTTTGCGGGGCCTTGAGCTGCCGAATTATCAGCAACCGCCCCTCCGCTCTCGACAGGCGACGCTCACAAGCCGACACGCCCACACGCCGTCTCCCCGTTGACAACCACCCATTTCTTCTATTAGCGTTCGCAAGTTTACAACCGTGAGTTCCTCCCAAGTTTTGCCTGAATCGGCTCCACCGGCAGCGGCAGGACGTGCCGACCTGCGACCGGAACATATCCGTGATGCTGTCATTCGTTTAGCCGGAAATTCCCAGGACGGTATCCAAACCGCCGGAGCATTTCTGGCGCGTTTGGCAGGCCGTAGCGCCCAGGATGTCATGACTTACATGACGATTCCCTCAACCATCTCCGGAGGGCCTTCTATTTTCCAGGTCCGAATCGGCTCGGGAGAGGTGCTTTCCGCAGGAGATGAGGCGGATTTTCTGGTTGCCTTTTATCAACATAGTTACGACGACCATATCGATTTTCTGCGGGAAGGCGGCGTGCTGCTTTACGACTCCGATCATGTCCAGCCCAATTTGGACGACAAGCGGTTCGTTTACGTCGGCGTCCCGATTACCGGGTTAACTGTCGAAGCACTCGGCGGAACGGCGAAAGACAAGGGGAAAAATATTTTCGTTCTTGGCTTGCTTGCCAATATCTTCCATCTGAACGCAGAGAAACTGAAAGAACTGATTCGCGAGCGATTTGGCGGTAAAGACCAGAGCGTTGTGAACACGGCGTTAACCGCTTTCCAAGCGGGGTACGCTTACCCGGTCGGTAACGTGCTCACTACATTATATGAGTTCGAGCCCAGCCCCCGGGCGTCCGGCCGTGCCCAGGTTACTATGGATGGCAATCAGGCTCTGGCTTACGGCTTGATCGCCGCGGGGGTGCGCTATGGCGCCGGCTATCCGATTACTCCCTGGTCTTCGATAATGGAAATTCTCCGTTCGGAGTTCCCGAAGTACGGTGGACTTTTTGTGCAGGCGGAAGACGAGCTGGCATCAGTTTCCTTGGCTCTTGGTTTTTCTTATTCAGGGTGGTTAGCGGTAACTGGCAGCGCCGGTCCCGGTATCTCCCTCAAGGCCGAAGCTATCGGTTGGGCGTCGATGGCGGAAATCCCGTTGATCATTGTCAACGTCCAACGCGGAGGACCGAGTACCGGGCTGCCGACCAACGTTGAGCAGAGCGATTTGCATCAAGCGGTGTTTGGCGGCCATGGCGATAGTCCTCGCGTCGTCTTAGCGCCGGCAACCGTGGAAGATTGTTTTTATATAGCGCTGGAAGCGGCCAGAATCGCCCGGAAGTACAGTACGCCGGTGTTTATTCTCAGCGATTCTTCATTGGCTACTCGGATTGAGGCATTCGACGAGCCGGATCTGTCCGAGCTGATGCAAGATCCGAAACCGAATCTGAGTCCGCGACCGGCTGGTACCAAGCCATATCCGTTGGACGCCATCACTCAGCACGCGCCGCCCGGCACCCGTATGCTTGACAGTAAATATCCGGTTGTGACCGGGTTGGAGCACGATGAAATGGGCCACCCGACTGCCTCTCCTCGGATGCACGCGGCTATGACCGCTAAAAGGCGCACCAAATACCAAAGACTGGCTGGGGAGCTCCCACTTCCTCAGGTGCACGGTGATCCGTCTGGTGAAACCTTGATGGTCGGGTGGGGCTCGACCTTTGGCCCAATCTTGGAGGCGGTGACTCGAGCTCGAGAGCAGGGTGAAAGCGTCTCCTCCATTCACTTGCGCCACCTGCATCCCCTACCCGATGGCCTGGAACCGGTATTTGAGCGGTTTCGCAGGATCGTAGTGGTCGAAATGAATGACCACGGCCTCTACGGTTATGGGCAGCTCGCAGCTCTTCTGCGTGCCAGGTTTTGCAACCCGAAAATTGAAAGCTTTACTAAAACGGATGGCTTGACCTTCCGAGTCAGGGAAATTGTGGAAGGAGTGCTCAAATGAATCCTGTTGTTCCCCCGGTCGCGCCTGAGCGCGAGAAACTGACAAAGAAAGCGGTAACGGCTGATCATCCTACCTGGTGTCCGGCTTGTGGTGATTTCGCAGTATTAGCGGCTTTTTACAAGATATTGGAAAAACGCCAACTGCCTCACGAGAATATCGTGACATTAGCCGGTATCGGCTGTTCTTCCCGGTTTCCTTACTTTGTGAACAGTCATGGCGCCCATTTTATCCATGGGCGGTCGGTCCCCCTCGCGTCGGCAATCAGTCTGGCCCGACCTGAGTTGCACGTTTTTCTATTCGGCGGCGACGGCGATGGATTGTCTATTGGGGGTAATCATCTTGATCACGGCGCTCGGAAGAACATCCGGATGACTTATGTCATCATGGACAACTTCGTGTACGGCCTGACGAAGAAACAGACGTCGCCGACCTCGCCCATCGGTTATAAATCAAAGACCGATCCGACCGGCGCCATTGATCAGCCGGTGAACCCGATCAAGAAGCTAATTGCCGCCGGCGCAACCTTTGTGGCGCGTACGCACGCGGCGCAGGTGAATCATATGATTCAAATGATCGAACGGGCAATGGATCATGATGGTTTTTCGGTGATAGAATGTCTGTCGGAATGCATCGAATTCTTTCCAGGCGCATTCGACGCCGGTAATCCGCGCAAAGGCGGTGAATTCAAGACCATTGAGGAGAAGAAATGGGATAACACGCCCGAGGATGAGGAACGCCATGATGTCACCGACGAAATTGCCGCCTATCGACTGGCGAACCTGGCGTTTCCAGGTGTCTTCGGTGTCTTCTACGAAATAGACCGCCCGACCAAAAACGCGCTCGAGCAAAAATGGATCGAGTCGAGCCGAGCAAAGCTCAATGGCGCTCCCGATCTGGAAATTCTGCAGACGACATTCAATCGGATGAAGTGAATCGCGGATCGACACGAAGTAGGGGCAAAACCACGCCGTGGTTGAGTTTTTCTCCGGTCCTCGCTAATCTGCCTGCTCTTTGCGAATTGGGACGTTGGTCCCAGCTAGAGAGTGCTATAAATATGAAACTCAACGGTGCGTTAGCCACAGCTATCTATTTGAGCTTGGCAACCATGTCTTGCGGGCAAATTGCTTGGGCGGATGATCGGGGACTTGCCGTTCCGGACCATACTCGGGTTATAGCGGCGTTGCAGGCGGAAGGTGTTCAGATTTACGAGGCCAAAGCTCGGCTGGGCGGCGCACTGGCCTGGAGTCTCGTGGGACCGGATGCGAAGTTAGAGACGCTCGACGGCCGGGAGGTTGGGCATCATTCGATCGGGCCAGTTTGGAGGGCCAATGATGGCAGCGAGATTAAAGCAACTAAATCGGCGTTACAGAATTGGAAACCAGCGGACCCGGGCAGCGTGGCTTGGCTGCTGCTGGAAGTCAGTCCCCAAGGGGAGGGCATTTTCTCCGGGACCCAGTATGTAATGAGGGTGGCCACCGCCGGAGGAGCGGCGCCTCTCGAAGCGCCTGGTCAAGCCGGAGAGCGGAAAAGTATACCTTATCGAGCTGTTTATCTGTTCCTGAGCGCGACGGAATGAAAGTCAGAATGCGGAATTTCGAATATCGCTGCCCATCCTGGAGGGAAGCCGCTTTGCCGGTTTCCAACTATCTGAGTGGCTGAAAGGCGGCTCCCGGGAATGGTCCCTGGGTTCAGTAAACTCAGCCCGATCTTCGCCATCTCCTGGTTTTGCATTCAGAGCTTGCGGACAGAACTATCCACCGCCGGGTAATTCCCGGGAGCCGCCTGCTCGACGACTTTTGGAGCTTGAAACCTGCAAAGCGGCCCCGCTCCAGGATGGGTGGGCGTTGCCACGGTGAAAGCGGACCATCAAATTTGTTTTAATTGATTCATGCCAAGTTCAGCCCTTGAATCTGGACTCCGCTATTCCTCTTACCCCTGGCTCAAAAGCGAATACTCCGCCGGCGGTGGATTGTTCGCGCAGTTCCGGTTCGGAAAGACCGATCGAAGCCGAGGTCACATAGATCGTATCGAGGTTTGGACCGCCAAACATCGGGCAGGTCGGCCGTTGGACCGGCATTCTGACGGTGTGGGTAAGGCGTCCTGTCGGGTCGTACCGCCGGACTTCCCAGGACCCCCAAACGCATAACCAGAAGTAGCCTTCGGCGTCAACCGTAGCTCCGTCCGGAACTCCATCAGAGGAAGGAAGCTGAACAAATACTCTGCGGTTAGCAATCGCGCCGGAGGCGCCGTCGAAATCCCAAGCCCAGACTGTTCGCTGCGGACTGTCAGAGTAATAAAGAATGCTGCCGTCGGGACTCCAACAAAGTGAGTTAGAAACGGTGATCTGATCAACTAATCGTTCGCACTGAAGCTGACGATCCAAACGAAACAAGCCACCGGTCGGCTCTCGTTCTGAGTCATCCATGCTGCCCGTCCAGAAGCGGCCTTGGCGGTCGACTTTACCATCGTTGAAGCGGTTTTGAGCCGGGTGGAGCTGAGCCGATGGCAATGCAACGAGAGTGACGCCGGCAGTATTCAGATCGAAGAAATAAAGACCTGACTTCAGTGCGACGATCAGTTCGCCATTCTCGCGGACCGCTAGTGAGCCGACCACTTCCGGTGTTGGCCAGTTCTCGTCATTCCCGGTCTGCGGATCAAATCGATGGATCCGTTTACCTTTTATATCGACCCAGTAGAGACGTTGATCCGTTACGTCCCAATACGGGCCCTCACCCAAAACTGCCTTAGCGTCAGATACGCAGCGAACTTTCATCACCAGTTAACTGTTCCTCTTGGATCTGCCCCGCAATCTCAAGATAGATAATCTAAGTGGCTCAATCCCCTTAAGAGGCATCGACAATAACTAGCAAATGCTTTGCCGGGTCGCCTACAAAAAAAACCGCGAATGCATGCTGATCAAGTGAACTGCGGATAGCTTCGGAAAGGCTAACCACGGATGGACACGGATTCACGCGGATTAAGACAAAGAGCAGAGGCGGCTCCGTTCGCGGTTCTCTCTGCCTTTAATCCTGTCCCGTCGTGTCATCCATGGTTAGCCCTTTTTCACCTTCATACAAACGGCAAAATTGACGAACTTCCCTGAACCGCGATTAATGTTTAAAGCATGAGATCCTTTCTCGATGAGAATTTCCTCTTGTACAATCCCACGAGCCAGCGACTCTATTTTGAGTTCGCTGAGTCTTGCCCGATTTACGATTATCATTGTCATCTCCCGCCGGCAGACATTGCCGCTAATCGGGTTTTTGAGAACCTGACACAGATCTGGTTGGCCGGCGATCATTACAAATGGCGCGCCATGCGCGCCAATGGGATTCCGGAGAAATATATTACCGGAGATGCTTCGGATTATGAAAAGTTTCTGGCGTATGCTAGAACCGTGCCGCGGCTGCTGCGGAATCCGCTCTATCACTGGACTCATCTCGAGCTTAGAAGGTACTTCGGAATTCAGGAACTCTTAAACGAAGAGTCGGCTTCGGGCATTTGGGCGCGCGCCAATGAACAATTGTCGGAATTAAGTACACAACGCATATTCGAGAAATTCAAGGTATCGGTCATCTGTACGACTGACGATCCAGTAGATAACTTGTCGAATCACAAGGCGTTGGGGCAGCGAGTTGGCGGACCCCGAGTTTATCCCGCTTTCCGGCCGGATGCCGGACTTAGGGTCGACGATGTCAGCGGGTTCAACTCCTGGGTTAACCGATTGGAGCAAATTACCGGAGCCGCGTGCAATGATTTTCGTGGATTTTGCTCCGCTCTGAGTGACCGGCACCAATTCTTTCATTCATTTGGTGGCCGGCTGTCCGATCATGGGTTGCCTTTTTGCTACTCGGCCGAGTGCGACGAATCGGAAGCGGCCGCTATCTATAGCCGGGCACGCGCCGCGCAACGTCCTTCATCCCAAGATTGTCTGAAATATCAGAGTTATTTATTGAAGTTCTTCGGTCAGTTGGATGCCGGCGCCGGTTGGACGAAGCAACTCCATCTGGGAGCCGTTCGAAATGCGAACCGACGCCGTTTGCAGCAGTTTGGCCCGGATACCGGGTATGATTCGATTGGCGACTGGCCGCAGGCGGAAGGGCTTGCGCGATATCTCGACGAGCTTGAGAGCAGCGGACAATTACCAAAAATGGTTCTCTACAATGTCAACCCGGCTGATAATTATGTATTGGCGTCTTTGATCGGCAGTTTTCAGGATGGTGTTATACCGGGTAAGATGCAGTTTGGCAGCGGCTGGTGGTTTCTGGACCAGAAAGAAGGGATGGAATGGCAGCTAAATGCTTTATCTAACACCGGCTTATTAAGCCGGTTCGTCGGCATGCTGACCGACTCGCGGAGCTTCATGTCTTACCCAAGGCACGAATATTTTCGGCGCCTTCTCTGTAACCTGATCGGGCAAGAGGTCGAGCGCGGTGAAATACCTTGGGATGAGCAGCTGCTCGGCGAGCTAATCCGCGGAGTCTGCTTCGAGAATGCCGAGGCTTATTTCGAGCTTGGGGGGACCAAAGCGTCAGGTGATTAGTGATTGGTGAGAGGGAATTCTGCTGCGCGTCGCCCTGGAAGAGCCCGACTGAGTTGCCCGCCGGCTTTAGCGCTGGCAACGGCCGTGAACGCCCACAAGGAATAACGCGAAACGCCATTGGGCGGCATGGATTATAAAGCGCCCGCAAACAGGATGCTAGATTAGCATCAACCTTCGAGGGGCGACTTGACACTCAAGTTTTCTTCCTTTAAGGCACTGGTCAAGCGGTAAGGCCAATTTGGCAGCCTCTGCCATGAAACAAATCTGAGCCCTCTTCTCCGCCTTCTAAGATGCTGACTATCGAGCCGTTTACTTTTGGTGTTGGCGACCGGTTTGCTCATCAGGGCAGGGCTCAGCTCCAGGCCATGATGCAAGCGCGAGACCTGGGTATACCTGTTTACCCGGTGTGGAACAAATCCTACCGCGAGCATTCTTTTATCGAGACGAAACCGGATGATGTCCGGGCCGAAGCAGATACTGCGGTGTCTGCGCTGGGTTGGACCGGTTCCTACTACGTGGACGCTGATCACATTAACCGGAAGAATGTAAGCGACTTCATCCGGGGAAGTAATTTTTTTACCATTGATGTTGCGGACTTTACGGGACATCCAACCGTTCTGGCAGAAGAAGAGCGTTTCCTTAAATCGATGAGCGGGTATGTTAAAGCCTTATTAATACCAGGAATCAGTCGACCCCTGGAGCTCAGCGAATCAGCTCTCCGTGCGGCTGCGCGGAAGTTTCTCGTTGCCGTCCGGGAGGCGGGCTTTACTTACCGCGAAATTATTAGTCAGAAGGGAGCAGATAATTTTGTGACGGAAGTTTCCATGGATGAAACCGAGACAGCGCAAACTCCAGCCGAATTGTTCCTGATTCTAGCGATGTCTCACCTTGAGGAGATTCCTATACAAACTATCGCCCCAAAATTCACCGGCCGGTTCAACAAGGGGATCGATTATTCCGGTGACCTTGCCCGGTTTGAAAAGGAGTTTGATGAAGATCTGTCAGTAGTGGGTTTCGCTATAAGAGAATTTGGCTTACCAAAGACGCTCAAGCTGAGCGTCCACTCCGGCAGCGATAAATTTTCCCTCTATCCAGTCATCAATCGTTTGATCAAAAAGCACGAAACTGGATTGCACCTTAAAACGGCGGGTACAACCTGGTTAGAGGAGATTATCGGTCTAGCTGAAGCAGGTAACGACGGTTTGGAGATCGCCAAGGATGTTTACGCTCAGGCCTTTGCTCGGTTCGATGAACTGAAAGGGCCTTACTTGCCGGTGATCGATATTAATCCGGAGAAACTGCCGGATCCCGCCCAAGTTAATTCCTGGACGTCTAG
>JAFAVN010000135.1 GCA_019242435.1 Verrucomicrobiota bacterium
CGATTTATAGTCGGACTAGACCTGCAAAATGAACCGCCTGCAAAAACGGCATTGCTCACCACAAGATGAATCGCAGACCATCACGGTGGGGCGAAAACCTCGGTGCGCCGGCGGATACCATTTTTCGTTGTTAGATCAATTTTCATCAAGCCAGCTGAATCCTGTTTCCCCCTATGCCCACGCCTTTTTTCTCAACTCATCAGCAATTATTAAATGACGCCGTAGAAGCGATTGCCAAGCGCGGATACTGGAGTGCTTTCCCGGAAATTCCCAGCGGCAAAATTTACGGCGAGACCGCTAATCAAGACGGCAAAGCCGTATTCGAGTCTCAATTAAACCGGTCTTTCGGGTTATCGCTACCCGGCACGATTGGGAAGACAGGTTCCGAGAGATCTCCCTATGGATTTTCACTTGGCATCACCTATCCGAAGGTTGATCTCAATTGGCTTTTTCAATCGATTACCACTGCCCAGGAAGCCTGGCGTTCAGCCGGCCCCGAAACTTGGGCAGGTGTTTGCCTGGAAATCCTGCGCCGGCTTAACCGCCGCAGTTTCGAACTAGCATACGCAGTAATGCATACCACCGGGCAAGGTTTCATGATGGCTTTCCAAGCCGGCGGACCACACGCTCAGGATCGGGGTCTTGAAGCTGTCGCTTATGCCTGGACCGAATTGAGTCACATTCCTCGAACTGCTTACTGGGAAAAGCCCCAAGGTAAAAACGAACCGTTAAAACTGCAAAAGAACTATCGCATCGTGCCAAGGGGGGTCAGCTTAGTCATCGGCTGTTCTACCTTTCCCACCTGGAATGCCTACCCCGGCCTGTTCGCCAGTCTGGCTACGGGGAACGCGGTTGTGGTTAAGCCGCACCCCGGGGCGATTCTTCCCTTGGCAATAACCGTGGAGACAGCAAGAGACGTTTTGTTAGAAGCGCGTCTGGACCCAAACCTGGTGACGCTGGTTTCCCACGATTTTAATGATAACACCGCGAAGGAGTTGGCTTTGCGTCCCGAAGTGAAGCTCATCGACTTTACGGGAAGCTCGGAGCATGGCGTCTGGCTGGAGAAAGAGGCCAAAGGAGCCCTGGTTTTCACCGAAAAAGCCGGCGTGAACCAGGTCATTATCGATTCCACTGACAATTTTGCGGGTCTCGCCAAGAACTTGGCTTTTTCTATCTCGCTGTATTCCGGGCAGATGTGTACTGCACCGCAGAACATTTACATTCCTGAAGGAGGAATTGATACGGCGGGTGGTCATCTATCCTTCGATCAAGTTGCCCAAGGTATTGTGGATAGCGTGAACAAATTATTGGAGGATTCAGCTCGGGCTGTCGAGATCCTGGGGGCTATTCAGAGCGAGACCACACTAATTCGTTTGGAGAAAGCCCGTACTCTGGGAAAAGTTCTGCTTGATAGTCACCGTCTCGTCCACCCACAATTCCCCGAGGCATGTATCCAAACACCCCTCCTTGTTCAACTCAGTCTTCAACCGGAGGACTATTACACTCAAGAGTGCTTTGGACCGGTGGCATTCATTATTCCTACTGAGAATACGGATGCCGCCTTGAGCCTCGCTCGCAAGGTGAGTCAGCAGCGCGGATCGCTAACATTCTCGATATACTCGACGGAACAATCAGTGTTAAACGCTGCTACCGATATCGCCGCCGATGCGGGTGTGGCGCTCTCTTGTAATCTGACGGCCGGTGTCTATGTGAATCAGTCGGCTGCTTTCAGCGATTATCATGGCACCGGTGCGAACCCGGCGGCTAACTCCGCTCTAACCGACAGCGCTTTTGTCTCCAACCGTTTCCGCGTCGTCCAGACTCGGATTCCGGTATGAAACTGCCCCAACTAGCCATACCTCACCGTTTATGCCTAACATTTATTCTATCGAAGGATTGATTCCGGTAGTGGATCCGACCGCCTTCGTCCATTCGACCGCGGTTTTGGTCGGGGATGTTATCATTGGACCCGGTTGCTACATCGGTCCTGGTGCTTCACTCAGGGGAGATCTGGGCAGAATCCTGGTCGAGGAAGGGAGCAATATCCAAGACAACTGCGTCATTCATACTTATCCTAACATGCAGGCGATTATTGAAGCCGGCGGCCACATTGGTCACGGCGCCGTACTACACGGCTGCAGGATTGGAAGGAACGCCATGATCGGTATGAACGCCGTGGTTATGGATCAAGCCGAAATCGGCGAATCATCGCTCGTAGCTGCGCTGTCATTTGTGAAAGCCGGTATGTTTGTGCCTGCCCGAATGCTGGTGGCAGGCATTCCCGGCAGATTGGTCCGCGAGCTGACGGAGGAAGAGATCGACATTAAAACAAAGGGGACAGTTATTTACCAGACTCTCGCCTGCCGTTCTATGGCCGGCTTGCGTGCCTGCGACGCTTTGCCAAAACCAGAGCCCAATCGCCCGCGTTTTAACCTGCCGAGATTCGATCCCCCGCCCAAAGAAGACTATGCGTTGCGTTCTACTAACGGGTCTGGCCAATTATGAATTATCAATACCTTCTTGTCGACATTCAGGAGCCCATAGGCATTCTGACCATAAACCGGCCAGAAGTGCTCAATGCCCTTTCTACGGAGGTAATGCGAGAACTGGTCACGGCCTTGGACGCCTGGGAAACTGATGACCGCGTGGGAGCGATCGTGTTGACCGGGAACGACAAGGCTTTCGCGGCGGGCGCCGATCTCAAAGAAATGCGTGTGAAAAGTTTCGCCGATGTCTTTTTAGCCGATTTTCCCGAGGGTCAACGAGGGGCTTGGAGCCGGATAGCCGCTAATCGCAAGCCCATTATCGCTGCTGTAGCTGGTTACGCCCTGGGCGGTGGTTGTGAATTAGCGATGGCCTGTGATTTCATCATCGCCGCCGATAACGCTAAGTTCGGTCAACCGGAGATCACTGTCGGAACCATGCCTGGCGCGGGCGGCACGCAACGATTGACTCGCTTAATCGGCAAATCCAAGGCGATGGAAATGTGTCTTACCGGCCGCTTCATGGATGCAACCGAAGCCGAGCGCACCGGCTTGGTTAGCCGAGTCGTAGCGCTTGCCGGATTAATGGACGAAGCGACTAAAACGGCTGCAAAGATTGCCTCGTTCTCCCGGCCAACCGTTATCATGATCAAGGACGCAGTCAGTTCCGCTGACGAATTGCCGCTATCCCAAGGCATCTTAGCTGAACGCCATGCATTTCAATCCACGTTTGCGCTGGAGGACCAAAAGGAAGGAATGGCTGCCTTTCTGGAGAAAAGAAAGCCGGTTTTTAAGAATAGGTAGATAGGAGGAGTTTAGGAGTGCAGGAGTGCAGAAGCCGTTTCGGAAGACCATGGACTGATTTGGCAGCCGGCGATTACCTGGATGCGAGAATGGCGACTTGACCTTTTCGGACTGGCGCGATGCTGCTCCTGAACTCCTGAACTCCTGAACTCCTGAACATGTACCAGACTATCCTCTTCGAAATTAACAATGACATTGCTCGCCTCACCTTGAATCGTCCGGAGAAGCTCAACAGCTTTAATGAGACGATGCACATAGAAGTTCGAGCGGCCTTACAGGAGGTGCTGGCACAAAAAGCGCGGGTGCTCGTACTGACTGGCGCAGGACGCGCGTTTTGTGCGGGTCAAGACCTGAGTGACCGCCAGATGGCTCCGGAAAGCGGGTCGCTCGATCTCGGGCAATCGATAGACAAATATTACGCACCGCTCGTGCGAAGCTTGAGAACTCTCCCGTTACCTGTCTTGGCAGCAGTTAACGGTGTCGCGGCTGGCGCGGGTGCGAACCTCGCCCTCGCATGCGATCTGGTAGTGGCGGCTAAGTCCGCCAGTTTCATTCAATCCTTTGCTAAGCTCGGACTGATTCCGGATACGGGCGGTACTTACTTTCTGCCACGCTTGGTTGGCACTGCCCGAGCCCTTGGTTTGGCACTGTTAGGAGAAAAGATTTCCGCAGAACAAGCAGCCAACTGGGGCCTCGTCTGGCGTTGTGTCGACGATGCCCTGTTCTCGAGTACGATAGATCAGTTAGTTAACGCTCTGGCGACGGCGCCAACCAAAGGTCTGGCTGCTACCAAGTATGCCATCTATCGCTCCGCCGATCAGACCCTCGATGCCCAGCTTGATCTGGAACGTGACACCGCGCGGGAATTGGGACGGTCCAACGATTTCCACGAAGGGGTTTCCGCTTTCTTAGAGAAACGGGCACCGAAATTCACCGGGACTTAGGGACAATCTTAGATAATGAATCTAGATCCCGAATCTGATCTCGCCCGCCAGGTGGCCGCAGTGATGTTATCACGGGACGCAATGTCGCGATCGCTGGGCATCGCCGTCGTCGAGGTTCGGCCTGGCTATGCTCGCGTGGAAATGCAAATCCAGCCGGAGATGTTAAACAGTCACGCCATTTGTCACGGCGGCGTCATCTTTACCTTTGCCGATAGCGCGTTCGCTTTCGCCTGTAACAGCCACAATCGCAGCACGGTCGCCTCGAGTGCGTCAATCGATTTCATCAGCCCGGCGCAGCTAGGTGAGAAAATAATTGCCGAAGCAACCGAACGAACCTTAACCGGCAGATTAGGCTTCTATGATGTCCAAGTCACCGAAAGTTCCGGTCGCCTGGTCGCGCTCTTCCGGGGCCGATCGTATCGAATCAGCGGAGAGTCCCTCGGACCAATAGCAGGTTCCGATAGCAAATAGTAAAAATGACCACTGATTACTGATTACTAATTACTGATCCTTCCCAGTCCCAGGTGGTCCGCCGAACACCACCAATCACAAATGACCACTCACCAATCACCACTTACTCCCCCCAATGTCCCTCCAGAAATCAAATCCTACTGAGCTAGAACCGATAGAGCGGGCTAGCCAGGACGAACTGAGGAGCTTGCAACTTGAACGTCTGCGTTGGTCCTTGCGATACGTTTACGATCACGTCGCCCATTATCGCGACCGTTTTTCCGCGCTCGGACTCAATCCACAGGATGTGAAGAGTCTTGCCGCACTGGCGCACTTACCGTTTACGGTCAAAGACGATCTGCGTCGCAATTACCCGTTTGGTATGTTTGCGGTCAAACCGGCCGAAGTCATTCGCATTCATGCATCCAGCGGGACAACCGGCAAACCAACCATTGTGGGCTACACCAGAGCCGATATTGAGAACTGGAGCGTCTTGATGGCGAGATCGATCCGAGCCGCGGGAGGAAAACCGGGAGACATGGCGCTGGTTTCGTACGGATATGGATTATTCACCGGTGGCTTGGGCGCTCATTACGGTGCTGAACGATTGGGTTGCGCGGTCATACCGATGTCCGGCGGTCAAACCGAAAAACAGGTCCAAATGATCAATGATTTGCGGCCCACGATTATTTTAGTCACCCCCTCGTATCTGTTGACCATCGCGGACGAATTCGTCCGCCAAGGCCTGGACCCAGCCGCTAGCTCCTTGCGGGTTGGCATTCTCGGGGCGGAACCGTGGTCGGAAGCGATGCGCGCCGAGATCGAGAACCGGCTTCATCTTGATGCTATCGACATTTATGGGCTATCCGAAGTAATGGGACCGGGTGTGGCTTGTGAATGCGCTGAGACCAAAGATGGTTTGGTGATCTGGGAAGATCATTTTTACCCGGAGATTATTGACCCGGAAACCGGTCAGGTCTTACCCGACGGCAGCGTCGGTGAGCTGGTATTAACCTCGTTGACCCGGGAAGCGTTACCGCTGATTCGTTATCGCACCCGGGACCTTGCCAAACTGTTGCCGCCAACCGCTCGCTCGATGCGCCGAATCGGACGGATTATCGGGCGGTCAGATGACATGTTGATCATTCGAGGAGTTAACGTGTTTCCATCACAGATCGAGGAGTTGATACTAAGGGACGTCCGGTTAGCACCGCAATATCGCTTGGTGGTGTCCAGAGAAGGGCGAATGGATCTCCTGGAAGTGCGCGTAGAACTCCGTCGGGAAAGCGAAGAGGTGGAACAAGAGAGGATTTCGCGAGAGTTACAACATCAGATCAAGTGCTGGGTTGGCGTCACCGCTACGGTTACTCTCGCCCCACCGGGAAGCATCGAACGAGTGGTAGTGGGCAAAGCAAGACGAGTTATCGACCGGCGTACTAACCCGCAAAATCTTCACGCTGAACGAAACAACCGCTGAGTGCCGGGTAGCCAGCATTTTTCACAACGCGGCGGAGCCAACCCAGAGCAGGCAGAAGAACCTCAGGCAAAGACGCAAAGGCGCAAAGAAAAGAGGATATAGAATCCCCAAAGAAAACGCTGGTTTAAATAAGTGAAGTGCCGCCCGATGATAATACCGATGTAGGCGCTAAGAGCTCTTCAAACGCAGATAATCTGTCTGCCCGATGGAAGTCGTCTTTCTTTTCTTTGCGACTTCGCGTCTTTGCGTGAGATTTTTCTAGGGATTCCGTTATGTCGCGCTCGAAAAAAATGAAGGCTAGATTAAGAAATGCAGATTAAGGATGTCTTTGTCTGTGATGCCATCCGCACGCCGTTTGGACGGTACGGAGGCGCGCTGGCGACCATGCGGACCGACGACTTGGCTGCTGTCCCGATTCGCGGATTGCTGGAGCGAAATCGCAGCGTGGATTGGGAAGCACTCGATGATGTAATTTATGGTTGCGCAAACCAAGCAGGTGAAGACAACCGCAATGTTGGCCGGATGGCGGCTCTCCTGGCTGGGCTGCCGGCCAGCGTATCTGCCACTACGGTCAATCGCCTATGCGGCTCGAGCTTGGATGCGATTGCCATAGGTGCTCGAGCTATCAAGGCCGGGGAAGCCAATCTGATCATCGCCGGCGGTGTGGAAAGCATGTCTCGCGCTCCGCTAGTAATACCAAAACCAGAGACCGCCTTCAGCCGGGCAGCAGCTATCTATGATACCACGATTGGCTGGCGCTTCGTTAATCCGCAAATTCAAGAGCAATACGGGACCGATTCGATGCCGGAGACGGCCGAGAATGTCGCTGCTCAATTCAAGATAAGTCGGGAAGACCAGGACGCCTTCGCTTGCCGGAGCCAAGCTCGCTATCGCAGGGCGAAAGAGAAGGGATTCTTCCGATCGGAAATCCTGGCATTTAGCGTCACCGGCAAGCCAGGTGAAAAGAAGGCGGTCAACGCAGATGAACAGCCCCGACCAGAGACCACCTTGGAAGCTTTGGCCGCCCTGAAGGGCATCGTCCGGCCCGATGGCACCATAACCGCAGGAAATGCTTCGGGTATTAACGACGGGGCCGGGGCCTTGATCCTGGCGTCTGCCGAGGCTTGTGCCCGCCACCATCTGAAGCCGCGGGCTCGAGTGGTCGCCTCAACCGTGGTCGGTATCGAACCGCGCATCATGGGATTCGCCCCCGCGCGCGCCATCGGCAAAATTCTGGCCCAAACCCAGCTTAATCTCGGCGCCATGGACGTAATTGAAATCAATGAAGCGTTTGCCGCACAAGTCCTGGCGGTCACGCGGGCTCTCGGCCTGAATGACGATGATCCACGGGTTAATCCCAACGGCGGTGCCATTGCTATCGGTCATCCGCTCGGCGCCAGCGGGGCTCGTCTCATTACGACTGCAGTCCGCCAATTGGAGGTAACCCGAAAACGGTTTGCCCTTTGCACTATGTGTATCGGTGTCGGGCAGGGTATTGCCACTATCCTGGAACGCGCATCCAAGGCTCAAATCGAGGACGAACAAAGCGTCGAATACGAGCAGGCGCCGTATGAGGAAGAGCGTGGCAATAAGCCAGACCGAAGCTTGCTAGCAGCCTCGGGACAGAGAGGTGATTGGTGACTGGTGGACTTTAGAATGTAGAAATTTAGAATAGAACAAAAAAGGGTCACGAACGCCCATTCGAGATTCGATTTTCTAACTTCGGAATTCCAGGCTGTTTTATCATTTTCCCATGAAAGTCTACGAGGCCATCGCTGAAGCAATTCACAAAGAAGGCGCCGATATGATCTTTGGCGTGATGGGCAACGCGAACATGTATTTGATCGCTGAGCTCTGCGGCAAATATGGATTTAAGTTTATCCAAGCCAAACACGAACAGAGCGCGACCTCGATGGCAGACGGTTATGCGCGCGTCAGCGGTAAGATTGGTATTGCCACGGTTACCCAGGGACCAGGTTTTACCAACTCGATCACTTCGTTAGTAGCGGCGCGGGCGCATCGGACTCCCCTTTTGATGCTGGCGGGGCATGCGCCGCTCAGTGACCCGTACAACATGCAAGGCTTGGTCGACCAAAATACGATCGCTTGGCAGGCGACCCAGGCGGCGGCCGTCTTAAATCATCCGAAGGCAGTAGACTACGTCCTTGGCGAAGCGTTCCGACATCTTCGCGCTAAGGAAGGGCCTTTTGTCCTAAATCTGCCTCAAGATATCCAGGCAGCCGACATGCTCAGTCCTCATTGGACTTATCGTCCTGCGTATAAGGCGCCCGAGCCGCAGCCGCCCGGTTTTGAAGATCTCGAAGCAGCGGTGCAGCTTATCGAGACTGCCAGCCGGCCGGTCATCGTCTGTGGTTTAGGCGCTCGTGCTGCCCATGCCGAAAACGAGGTACTAGCGCTCGCCAAATATCTGGGCGCTCCCGTGGCTGTTACTCTGCCGGCAAAAGGCATGTGCTCTGATTACCCACTCTATCTTGGGGTCAGCGGCGGCCTCGGGACCGGGCTCGCCAACGAGATCCTGAGTCACGCCGACTTGGTCATCGCCATCGGTGCAAGCCTGAACCCGTGGACCACCCAAAATCGAGCGGTTCTGCAGGACAAGAAATTAATTCAGATCGATCGACGAAATAATGCCTTCGGATTTTATACCCCGGTCGATGTTGGTTTGGAAGGCGATGCCAAGGTGGCGGTGTTGGCTCTGCTGCAACGACTGAACAATGACTGGGGCGCTCCCCACGAACCGGCCGGAGACACGGTGAAACGGATCCAAAAATTCTCATTCGCCCGCCCCGAGTTCGAAGACGGTGAGTCGTTAGATCCGCGACGAGCAGTCTGGTACGTGGAAGATAAATTACCTAAAAAAGACCGGATCATTGTCATCGACGGAGGACATGCCGGACTCGTTGCTCAGCAGATCCTGACTTCACCAAACGCCGATAGTTGGGGTAACGGCTGGGATTTCGGCTCAATCGGCCAAGGATTATCCATTGCTATCGGGGTCTGTTTTGCCAGGCCGGGTAAACGGATTACACATGTCACCGCTGATGCCGCATTCATGATGAATGTCGCCGATTTTTACACCGCCGTTTCTTTCCGGCTACCTTTGACGGTCATTGTCCTGAATGATCAGGCCGTCGGCCAAGAAAAGCACGATCTCATCCGCAAACATATCGATCCCCACTTAGCTGACGCGCCCCAGCCCGATTTCGATCGCTTGGCAGAAGGATTCGGCTGCCAAGGTTTCCGCATAACCAACCCGAAAGAACTCGACCGAATCGACGCCGCATTCGCCGTAGAAGAAGGACCAGTAGTCGTCGACATCCGGATCAATGGCAAATTCGAGTTACCCTTGAGCCAGGAAATCGCCGAAAGATTCGCCAAGGGAGGGTAGAGCGCGATAGCGGTGCCTCATCCTAACCCCAAAGTGGCCGGATCACGTCCGCGCAGGCGACCAACGTTCTCTCCACATCGGCGCTAAACGCGTCCGACTGCTCGCTTTCTATATCGATCGTGCCAACTACCTGTTGGTCATCGCACGAGAATATAGGCACAATTATCTCGGATTTAGTCGAACCGAACGCGGTCAAATAGCGAGAATCTAGCGCCACATCTCCTACATTGACGATCTTTCGTTCCGCAATCGCCGAGCCCGTCAATCCCTTTGTGATCGGGAAAACCGGAAATTCGGGCGCACCCGGTCCATCCCATACAACATTAACTACCTCCGCTCTTTCCCTGTTAACATCGTACAGACCCACCCATCGATAAGGACCCGCTTCTCGAATCAACGCCGCAATGCGTTGCAAACGTTCACTCCGGGTCGCGGACTCAAACACAACCTGTTGAAGCTTTTGTAAAAGCGGATGGCGATTGCCGAGCATAGGAAAGGCATCATAAATCAAAACGACACACAACAAAGGTGGTTCTTCTGGGATCAGCGTCGGTCGCGCAGCTGAACCCCTGTCCCGGAGGAATCGACTTAGGCCGCGACGTAGGCCTTGCGGAGTCCGGCTACGATCCGGAAGAACCACAAATATGGACCGGAATACTCGCCGTCGCGCGCTTGCTTCCATCCGTGTCTATCCGCGTTTTTATCCGC
>JAFAVN010000500.1 GCA_019242435.1 Verrucomicrobiota bacterium
ACGGAATAGGGCTCAGGTTGCCGCGAGCGAGGCCGAGGACGGTTTTCGAAATTGCCCCTTGCCCCGCCCGTCGTCTCCGAACGCCTCGTTGAAGTGGGAATTCGGGTGACTCCCATTTTCTCCCGCGATCATCGCGCTGGGGTGCACGTGGGCGATTTATTGGCTCATCGCGGCGCGCAATGTGAAATCCAGCTTGCGCCGCGTGCCGGTTTGACAAGGGTCCTGCACAGCGGGCCGCTTTTGCTTTGCGCGGCGTTGTTTTTCTCGAACACCGCTGATCGGGAAGCAAATTCCGGAACAGGCACGCGAACTCGGGATTTCGGACGCCGAGGTCATTAACACCGTAATGCTGAAGGGGTCATAGACGGCGAGTTCACAACCGCGGAGGACCTTGCAGAAGCAGCGGTGTTATTGGCGGCGTTCCCATCCAACGCGCTTACCGGACAGTCGGTCGTGGTCAGCCATGGACGGTTCATGCAGTGGGCCGATGGAGCGCCGAGTTCCATCCCGCTGTCGTGGGGAATGGGGTTCACCCACAAGAGTGCATTATTCGTCACGACGCGCTATGAGCTTCGTTGAGCGCCGTTCTCGGGCGCTCAACGAATCTGCCATCGCGAAAGTTGAAACAAGTCACGCCGACGTTGGTCGTGCGCCTACGAGTTCTAGGCTGCGAGCGCCTGTTTCGTCAGCTGCCAAGCCTGATTGAGCTTCTTTGATCGCATATCATAGTCGGCCCTCGCAGCAGCCATGCGCTTGTCGATCCTCGCCTTTGCCCGGACGCCCGCTCCCTTGGCCTGAGCCTGAAGGGTCCTGATCTTTGCCTCCATTTCCGCGCGTACCTGATCGAGCCTGGCTTTTGCTTGCTCCTGGGTTGCTTTGAGAGTCTTCTTGGCCTCATCGATTTCTTTTTGAACTGCGATCCTGTTTTCGGCATTTGCTTGGTTAATCTCGTCCTCGAGGGCTTTCAGGTTGGCTTCAAAGGCAGCGCTTTCACGAACGAGGTGATCTTCAGCGACTTCCGCACGGAACCGCCTGGAAACTGTGCCGCCGTGCTCGCGCATCCGGGTATCGACGGGCGTGGTCCATGTCTCGTCCACATCGGCCAGCACTGCTATCTTACCAGGCGTGAGCATCTTCGCCACATCGTCGAAGAATGCGACCCCAACATCCGCTTTGTCCAGATCGAAGAGGAGGCCGCTCAAACCTCCAACCGAAGCGCCGATCGCCGCGCCCACCGGTCCCGCCAACAGCCCGACTATGCTACCGGTGAGCATTCCAAGCGCGGTACCAACTGGTCCGGGATCGACTTGGTCTTTGACCTGGATCTTTCCAGCTCTATCCCTTGCGATCACCGCCCATGAGTAAAGCGAGATGTCTCCGCTCTCATGCAAGTCCTTGAGAGCCTTCAGGCCCTCAAAAGCAGCAGTCTCGTTATCGAACGCTGCAATTAGCATCTTATTCATACCATTCTCCTTTCGTCTCCCGTCCGTTGCTGTTCGGCCCAACGCCCACAGCCTGGAGCTACGCCGTCGATTTCGATAGTCCGCGTTGTGGTCCGGTCCCATTCCGGCTTGCAGTGTCGGCGCGATGACATCATCCAGGGCGATTCCTGGTGTCACGCTGTGACTAGCACCAACCGAAACCATCTCCTGCGGTCCTGACGAAGCGCCCCCTGGGACTGGTCGATCGACCTAGCCGATGAGCCTCACACGCGAGTCGGCCAGGTGGTCGTACTTCCCAAGCTCAATTTGCGTCTCCCCTTTTGCGGTATGCCGGGCACCAATCTTCAAGCAGACCGATCGCTGGATAGATTTGATCGAGATCAAAGCATCATGAAAAAATTTGATGGAGTATGACAGGGTGGCTGATTGGTCGGGGCGGCCATGCCGAGTATTCGCCGCCAGTCCTGTGATGCGGCGGTTCATCCACCCGTGCTGGCCGAAGCATCTCCTCACGCAGCCTCGGGATTAAGCCCTCGCTGACGGGGAGAGCAATTGGAAATGCGGGAAATCTGAGATGATACAAGAAAGAAAATTGGTTCCCGCTTCAATGATCTTGCAGCAATTGCACGATCAGGTCCCGGCGGGTGCCCTCACGCTGCAGTGGTTATTGGAACGCCTTGGCCAACAGTCGTTCGGCATTCTTATGTTGATTTTAGCAATTGCGGCCGCTGCGCCGGGCATTTCTGTCATAGCCGGCGTCCTGCTACTGGTTACGTCATTCGAAATGATGATAGGCCTTCCCCAACTCAGATTGCCGAACTGGCTGGCCGGGCGCAAATTCCCAACGCAACACGTCAGCGCTGTCATGCGGCGCGTCATTCCGATCATTGCGCATCTCGAAAGATCAATTCATCCGCGCCTTCCGACCCCGGCCACCGGGACCAGGCGCGTCGTCGGTGTGGCTGTATTTGCGCTCACGATGCGGTTGCTTTTAGCACCATTACCGCTCAGCAACATTGTACCCGCGATCTTGGTCGCGCTTATTTCGCTCGCTTATGTCGAAGAGGATGGCCTACTCCTTCTGATCGCGTTGCTGATCGGATGCCTCTTTCTCATCGTCGAAACAAGCGCAACTTGGCAGTTGATCCAAGGCCTCAGGATCCCTTAGGCGCGAGGTTCGCGGCACGCGCCCCATCGCATTTTGGGGGCGGCAGTTTTGCGCAACGCAATCGCCGAATGCGGCCTGCCATCGTAAGTGACACCAATTCGTAAAAACGCTCGGGAAGCTTGCCCGCGCCCTCGAATCGCGCTCACGAGCGATGCTTAGCGCGCCTCGCACTGCGTTACATTTCGTAGCACCAATCCGGTGACTTCATCGGGTCTCTCGCCACGCGGTGGGAGGCGAACCCGCGCGAACCGAGCAGTGTGGACGCTGAGCACAGCGAGTGCGAGGTGAGCTCGAAGAATTGATGTGGGTCAAGTCCGCGCTGTCGAATTCATGGGATCTGGATGGAAGATATTGGCCCGCAATCCGTTCAAGCGTCGGAAGCCGACCGGCCTCGACGCCCTCATCGGAGTTCGCGAAATGGAAGATTTTTTCAAGCTGACGAATGATTCTTCGTGGCTGCTCGCTGCGGAAGGTTACGATTCGGTTCGCGAGGGTATCTACGAGTCGCGATTTTCCATCAGCAATGGCTTCCTCGGCATAAGAGCGGGACGAGTCATCAGTCGTGGCGAGCGCTGGGACATTCCAAGCCGAGCCTACGTCGCGGGGCTTTTCGATATACCAGGTCCAGAGGACCCGATACCAGTACTGATCCCGGGTCCTGGTTGGCAGCGGATACGCGCTATTCTGGCCAGCGGTCCGCTCGTCTATCACCCCGCCGAAGCGACCTCGCATAACATGACGCTGGACATGCGGCGAGGCTTCTTGATCACCGGATGCCGCGTTGTCGACGACCCCACAATAGCGGTTCGAGCGAGAGCGCTGGGCATGGTATCGTTAAACGAGCGCGCAATTGGACTGCAGCTGGTCGAATTGGAGGTGGAGCACGGAGAAATTGAGGTCACATTGGAAGCCTCGATCGAGGGATTGGGGCTTGGGCTCAAGTTGGAACACCTCGAGCAGGATCTCGGCGTTTGGCGAACCAAATATTCCGGCAAACGCTTGGCTATAGCTGCGCTATCTTCGTTCCAGGTTGATGGCGCGGAAGTCGAGCCGATAACCCCAATGCCCAGTTCTCTTGTTTCCGCTTGGCGCTGGAAGTCCCGTCCGGGACAAATCGTAAGGTTTGTGCGGCTCATAGCCGTGGCCCGAGCAGATACTGATGATCTGGCTCCGGAGCTGATGGTCCGGGAGAAGCTTCGGATTGCAAAACAGGTAGGTTGGCGCAAGGTCCTGGAACAGCATGAGGCAGCCTGGTCAGAGCGCTGGCATTCCAGCAATTTCGAGATCGCGGGAGACCCGGACGCGGAGAAGGCGCTCCGATTTGCTGCTTTCCACCTGAATAGTGCTGCCAATCCGACCGATGAGCGCGTCTCCATTGGAGCACGCGGGCTCACCGGAGATGACTATCACGGGCATGTCTTTTGGGACACGGAGATCTATCTGTTGCCCTTTTATACTTTTACTTGGCCGCAAGCAGCGCGC
The DNA here is from genome assembly GCA_019242435.1 of Verrucomicrobiota bacterium. Taxonomy (GTDB): domain Bacteria; phylum Verrucomicrobiota; class Verrucomicrobiia; order Chthoniobacterales; family JAFAMB01; genus JAFAVN01. Next base: position 4,093 of record JAFAVN010000500.1, read on the forward strand.
TCGTTGCTCATGTATCGGTTCAGGACAATCGATGGCGCGCGGGCCAAGGCGGCCCGAATGGGCTATCGGGGCGCCATGTTCGCATGGGAGTCCGCAGATACGGGCGCCGAAACAACACCAGAGCAGGTTGTCGGACCAGATGGGCAGATCGTGGACATCCTTTGCGGAAAGCAGGAACAGCATATTACGGCCGACGTCGCGTATGCGGTTTGGCAGTATTGGCAAGCAACCGCGGACGTAGAATTCCTCCTCGAAGGCGGCGCCGAAATCCTGCTCGAGACGGGTCGTTTCTGGTCAAGCCGTGCCCAGGCGGAGTCTGATGGCTTTTGCCATATCCGCGGCATCATCGGGCCAGACGAGTATCACGAACACGTCGACGACAATGCCTACACTAACGTAATGGCGCGCTGGAACATTCGGCGCGCGCTGGAAACAGTGGCCCTCTTACGCGAGCGCTGGCCCGACCAATGGGCTCGGCTTTCATCTTCCCTCGGCTTGAGCGACGCAGAGATCGCAGCTTGGAGGACCGTGGCGGAGACCATGGCGACCGGTTTGGATCCTCAAACGGGATTATTCGAACAATTCAAGGGTTTCTTCGATCTTCAGGAAATCGATCTGGCGGCCTACGCGGGGCGCTCTGTGCCGATGGACGTTGTGCTTGGTCGGGAGCGAATGCAGCGCTCGAAGGTGGTTAAGCAGGCGGATGTCGTTGCGCTTTACGGGCTGTTACCGGAGGAATTTCCTGGAGACAGCGGGCGAGTGAACTTCCGCTACTACGAGCCACGCTGCGGCCACGGCAGTTCTCTCAGCGCTACCATGCATGGGGTCGTTGCCGCCCGGCTGGGCGAAACCGACCTTGCATTACGCTACTTCCGAGACACCGTGGCGATTGATCTCGCAGATAATCACGCGACTATCCTCGGAGGGCTGCACATGGCATCTCTCGGCGGGACTTGGTTGGTCGCGATCTTGGGCTTCGCCGGGTTATCGTTGAAAAATGACGGGATCGCCTTCGCCCCGAAATTGCCTCCAACTTGGAAGCGCCTGGGTTTTGCGATCAGCTGGCAAGGCCGTCGTATAAGGATTGGCATTGATGGCACCAAGCAGCTTCTCAGTGCAAGGCTGGAAGCTGGCGAGGCGATGCCTTTGCTCGTAAATAGCCAGTGCCAAGAAATTCGGTGCGATCAGGAGGCACTCTTTCAACTCGCATGACGCCGATCTGCATGAAGTGATCCGCACATTCAACTGGGCGATTAAGCAATCCGTTTTCGTGCGATCGGAACTCGAGGTACGGCAGGCGCTCGGTGAGGCCGTGCTATTGCTTTTCGCCTGAGCCGAGCTTCGACTGTCATTCTCTTCGCGTTCACAATATACGGCTTTGAGCATCAGTCCATTGACAATTCAGGTCTGGAGCGAAAAGGCTGCAGGAAGAATCACTCAGAGATGACCGCAAAAAAGTAAAACGCACCACCCCAATTCGCG
>JAFAVN010000521.1 GCA_019242435.1 Verrucomicrobiota bacterium
CTCACCAAAGAACAGAGCACCGCCTTTACGGAGAACATCGAGTGCCCGTTCCGTATCCGGCGAAAACTCGGCTCGCTCTGCCGAACTCGTCTGACGAAGCTTCCCGTCTCGTTCATTTGCCGACAACGAATATTGCGAAATCGGAAGGGAAAGGGTCAGCCAATGCCCGATATTCTCTCGGGCGAAGACGGAAACCGGACTGGATCGCACCGGGAGGACAGGCCGACCATTCGCGTTCTGCGGAGCCGTCAGACGTCCCCAGCCGAATCGCCCGGTAAAGCAAAGCTGATCGAGCCAGCCAGGTACATACTCTTTGACTCGAAGTGCCAAAATCTCCGGCTCCCAAGCAGCCGCCGGCAACTCATACCCGTCCAGCAAGTCAAGGACTGCTCTCACCCCATCGGGTCCCTCAACCCGGCTTTCAATCGAGACGCGCTGCCAGGACAAGAGAAAACGCTGGAATTCCGCCAGGGAAACCGGCTGAATCTCGGCTCGCAGTCGATTCAGAGTCAGACGATGGATCCGCGCCAGCAACCGGCGATCGGACCATTCCAGCTCGCGAGCGCCCGGCTGAAATTTACCCCTGAGCACAAAGCCCTCGGATTCCAAGGCGATCAAGGCAGCGTCTATTTCCGTTACCGTTAACCGAAAGAAATCCGCCAAGGCACTGGAAGTGGTTGGTCCGATCACTTCCATGCGTCCTCGCACGAGCTCTCGCACGGCCTCGCCTCGTTCCCATTTATGTTCTCGCTCCGCGGCGGGCGACTCTAAGAACGGATCAATAGTACTACCTGGATAAATCGCCTCCAGCATTGGGAGCCGTTCCGCAGGCACCCAGAACGATCGCGGCCCCATGAACCGGGCTGCTCTCTTATCATCGGCCAACTGTCCCAGCCATTGCATTACTTCGGCGCCTAGGGTCCGAACTTCTTCCTCGGGGAACGCGCCAAACAGCAGCAATATTTCGTGCAATTCGTCGGGACCGGTAACCTGAGGCCAGGCCTCCTGCCGGACCTTCTGAATTGCATTGACGTCGAGAATACCGAGGCCTTCGCCGGAGGCCGATTCACCAGCGCGACGGGTTTGGACTGCTTGAGTCCGACGCTCTTCCAAGGGCGCATTGTCCAGAAACGCGTAGGGCTTGGCATTCAATATTTCATGAGCAAAAGGGGACGGTTCCGGCAGGTCTCTGGCGATACATTCCACCGAGCCATCCTCGATCCTCTGAAGCAACGCGACTAAGCCATCAAGATCCATGGCCTCCAGCAGACAATCGTCGATGGTCTGTTTAACCAAAGGATGATCCGGAATCTCCCGATCTCCGACGATATTCTCTAAACAGGCGAGCTGGTCTGGGAAAATCGCAGCCAGCAGGTTCTCCGATTCCATTCGCTGCAGCGGTGCCGGGACTTTCCGGCCGCCACGCTGGCGCGGTAGCGCTAAAGAACGGCTCGCATTCCAGCGCCAACGGATGGCGAACATAGGCGCGTCCAATAACGCCTGTACCAATAATTCTCGCACCGTCCTGGTATTTAAGTAATGGAAAACATCCGGAAGCGGAAACGAATGCTGTGTTCCCAACGATAGAACAATCGCGTCATCTGTGGCCGCTGCTTGCAACTCGAAATTAAAGGACCGGCAGAATCGTTTTCGAAGTGCGAGACCCCACGCCCGGTTCACCCGGTTGCCGAAGGGTGAGTGAATCACCAGTTGCATCCCGCCGGACTCGTCGAAGAAGCGCTCCAGGACGAGCTTTGCCTGGGACGGTATTACTCCCAGCGCCCGAAACGTAGTCGCGAAGTATTCGGCAAGCTGGTCGCCTCCGGCTTCAGAAAGCCCCGGCTCCGCCCGAAACCAAGCCGCAAGCCGGGAACGACCGAGGTCTAGCGGGAACGAACCAGAACGGTGAGAGCATGACCGTGACGATGGCTCATCCGGGTCCATCCGGGAAGCATCTGAAGCTATCGAGTGTCTTGGATCAGGACCAGCCGCTTCTTCCATACCGGATCCATTAGGCGTGTCCCGCTCTCCTCCGCTGCCTGCCTCCGCCGACACCGCAAGCAGGTGCTGCTCCGCAGCTTGACGCAGCTGGGATACGGAATGTGACAATTCAGCGGTGCGTCCAGGGGCCTCTCCCAACCAGAATGGAATGCCGGGCGGCAGGCCTTGGGCATCTTCTACTCTCACTGTGCCGGAGTTGATACCGAGAATCCGCCAAGAAGTGTTGCCGAGCTGAAAGATGTCGCCAGCCATACTTTCTACGGCGAAATCTTCGTTCACCGTCCCGATAAAGGTTTCGCCAGGTTCGACCACTACCCGATAATCTGAGTTGTCCGGAATCGCTCCTCCGGATGTGAGCGCCAGCAGTCTCGAACCGCGTCGGGATCGGAGCCGATGATTGACCCCGTCGTAGTGAACCAAAGCCGAGCGCCGGCCCAACCGGGTGCTGAACCCTTCGGATAACATCCGCACGACATTTTCAAATTCCTTTACAGTCAGGTGACGATAGGGGTAAGCGCAGCGGACCAATTCGAACAGTTGGCCTTCGTCCCATTCTTCACAAGCGGTAGCAGCCACTATCTGTTGGGCAAGTAGATCGAGCGGTTTCTGGGGTATCTCTAACTGATCGAGCTCGCCATTCCGGATACTGCGAAGAGTAGCGACACATTCCACCAGCTCGTCGCGGCTCAAAGGAAACAGCCTTCCCTTCGGCATGCCACCCCGCCGGTGCTCCGCCCGGCCGACTCGCTGCAAGAATGCCGCGATCGAACGCGTCGAGCCAAGCTGGCAAACCAAATCGATCGACCCGATGTCGATTCCAAGTTCCAGCGAGGCGGTTGCCACCAATGCCTTTAACTCACCCCGTTTCAGCCGATGCTCAGCTTCCAATCGGAGTTTCGCTGACAGGCTTCCATGATGGGAAGCCACCCGATCGCTCCCGAGGCGCTCGCATAGGTGATGGGTGACCCGCTCGGCCAACCGGCGGGTATTTACAAACACCAGCGTGGTCCGATGGGCCTCAATCAGATTCGCTAACTGGGTGTATACTTCAGTCCAGACTTCGTTGGACATGACGGCTTCTAATGGCGAACCTGGCAACTCGATGCCTAAATCCAGTTCCCGCTGGAAACCGCAATCAATGATCTCGCACTGGGCGTCTCCCTTTGCGTCGAGGTCAGCCGTTCCGACCAGGAAACGAGCCACTTCTTTCATGGGCTTCTGGGTAGCCGATAGACCGATGCGTTGCAGAGGATGACCCACAAGCCTGGCCAGACGTTCCATGCTCAGAGCTAAATGCGATCCGCGACGATTACTCACCAGCGCGTGGATTTCGTCCACGATCAAGGTGCGGACCGTCCGCAGCAGCTTGCGGCCGGACAACGAGGTTAATAACAAATAAAATGATTCTGGCGTAGTAATTAAAATATGGGGCGGCCGCCGGACGATAGCTTGTCGTTTAGCTGCAGGTGTATCGCCAGTGCGCACTTCAGCGCGAATTTCTGGAAGATGAACTTGATTAGCCGCGCCAGCCGTCGCCCTAGCAAGCGAGGAAGACAATACCGAGCGAATACCGGCCAACGGCACTTCCAGGTTCTTATGAATGTCGTTGCTCAGCGCCTTAAGCGGCGACACGTAAAGAATACTGGTCTCATCCTTTAACTCTCCGGAAAGACCATCTCGAAACAGGTGGTCAAGAGAGGCTAGAAATGCGGCTAAAGTCTTGCCCGATCCAGTTGGCGCAGCGATGAGGGTATGCTTCCCTGACTGAATGGCCGGCCACCCCAGTTTTTGCGGCTCGGTGGGAGTGTCAAACGTCTGCTCGAACCATCGGGCAACTGCTGGATGGAATTGATAAGACTGCATTGGCTGCGCTTAGCGTAGCCCAGGTGAAAGGAGATCGCCAGAGGCGTGTCTGTACAGCCGGTTACGATGAGGCTACGATCAAAAATAGTTGTCTCCCTCGATCCGGCCGCGGCCGACGATTTTGCCATGGCCGTCCACCAGGAAAAATCGACCCAGCTCTTCGTCCTCGTCCTTCAGATCTACCGCCCAGTAACCTCCGCCGATAGCGGTTGGATCAATGCGCCAAGTCGCCCGTGTCACCTTGTCGAACTCGGGGTCTTTGTTGGCGTCGATAGCAATCGCGATCGCTCGTTCCTTAGTTATGATTCCGGTTGCGTGTGCCGGAGGCTCGGTTTCACAACCCGCCTGAAAAACCAGTATCGCGAGAAGGAGTAGGTAGCGCATTTCGGCGATACTATTGGTATTGAGTTGCAGTTTTCCAGTTGAAATCGGACAGCGAGCACGTCAGTCTCCATCGGCATGTCCGTTCGCCAAAGCATCGACGATGCGATCAGCGCCATCGGTTTATTGATACCGTTAGAAACCAAGATCCGGGAGGCAGCCGTCTGGATTGAAAAGGCATTGATGACGGGCCATAAGATTTTGGCCTGCGGGAATGGAGGCAGTGCAGCAGACAGCGCTCATTTTGCAACAGAGATCGCCTGCCGCTTCATGGGAGATCGGCGACCTTTCCCGGCCATCAGTCTGACCTCGGACGGCGGGCTTCTGACCGCAACCGCAAACGATTATTCTTTTGAAGATGTGTTCGCTCGCCAGGTAGTCGCGTTCGGTCAACCCGGAGACATCCTGGTAGCCCTTTCAACAAGTGGAAATTCTCCGAATATCCGGCGGGCGCTTGAGACAGCGCGGGAACTGGAGCTGAGTTCAATTGCGATCTTGGGCAAGGACGGCGGCACGTGCAAAGGTCTGGCGGCACTCGAGCTCATTGTCCCCCACCAAACCACAGCCCGGATACAGGAGGCTCATAAAGTGATGATCCATATACTGTGCGAGCTTATCGAACCGGCTCTGCGTCTCAAGCCGGACCATCGTCGCGGTCCAGCGTGAACGATTCGCTGAATTTCTCGAGTATTACCGTCCCGCTATACTTCACATGCGTCGTGGTTGCCGGTCTGGCTCTAGGATCCTTTGCAGGCTGCTGCATTTATCGGATACCGAGAGAAATTTCCTTGCTGAAACCGGCAAGGTCTTATTGCCCGCATTGTGGCGTCACGCTTAAACCGCAGCATAACCTACCCGTTATCAGTTGGCTCCTTTTACGAGGCCGATGCGGACGCTGTGGAAGCCGGATCTCGCCTGTTTACCTGATCGTCGAACTACTTGTACCCATACTTTTCCTGGCAGTTGCTCTCCGAGTCGCGTGGCCTGCAGTAATCGCCAATTTCGGCTTGGCGCTGCTCTTGGTCATCGCCACTTTCGTTGATATCGAGTTTTTTTTGATTCCGGATCTAATCTCGATTTCCGGGATCGTCCTCGGTCTTCTATTCAGTTTCTGTTGGCCGGTCCTCCACCATTCCGATTCACCGCTGGCCGGGCTTTTCCTTAGTCTGGCCGGCTGTCTCTTAGGCGGCACTATCCTGTACCTCGTGAGCGAAGGAGGAAAGGTCTTCTTTGGGCGATACAAAATAATTCCTTCGTCTCCGATCCGATTCTCGCTGGTAGATAGTGCTACAGAGAATCCGTGCCTCATGCTCGATGGCGAACCGTTCGATTGGGCGAGCCATTTCCTGAGGTCACGAGACCGGATACTGGTTCGAGCGACCGAGGTTACCATTAATGACGAGCAGTGCTGTAATCTGGATCTGTGTTTTTATCGCGATCGGCTCAAGACCGTCAGGCATGACCTTAAATTGGAAGAGATTCGGGAACTGACCGGCCGCACTCAGCACGCGGAGTTTCCCCGGGAAGCAATGGGACTCGGTGATGTGAAACTGATGGCCGGGATCGGTGCGTTTGTTGGTTGGCAAGGCGTCCTATTCACGATTCCGGTCGCGGCTTTTCTGGGATGCATTTTTGGGTTGAGCGCAATCTTGCTGCGCAGGAAAAGCATGTCTACCCGAGTTCCGTTCGGTCCGTTTCTGTCTGCGGGCGCCGTGCTGTGGGTGTTGTGCGGCCCGGAGTTGGTGGGTGTCTATCAGCGGCTGATCGGCGTATAAGGGGCGCTGAATCGTGTCCCTGCTTCGCTTGATGACAGGGATTACTTCCGGTAGAGCTACCGCTGCTTAGCGCCGATTCGCAACCCTGGCCCTGTGCGCCCAATGTCGATAGGACGAGGCTCCCGCTGAACTGAAGACTACTCTCAGGGGCTAGACTGCGGGTTGTTGTTGGCTGGTGCGCTACGCCGAAAAACCGCCGAGCCGCCCTTCGAGCGTGATCCCGTGACGGACGCTCTCTCAAACCCGGCCACACTGCTACGCGACCGCTTCCTGCCAGCAAATGCTGCGTCCTCGGTAATCAGGAGCCCTGACCTCCATCTCTCAACAGCGTTCGGGCGTGCTCCAATGCAGACGCCGTTTTGCCGCCAAGCATCCGGGCCAGCTCTTGTAAACGGGCGTCGCCTCGAACTTCTTTCAGAAACGTCCGCGTCCTGCCGTCGCTGAATTCCTTGCTTACAAAGAAATGGGCACTGGCCCTGGCAGCCACTTGCGGCATATGCGTAATGGCCACCACTTGGCGGCTCTCACCCAGAGTTCGCATTTTTCTGCCCACCGTCCCAGCGATCTCACCCCCGACGTTTGCGTCGATTTCATCAAACACCAGCAGCCCGATTAAATCTTGCTGCGCGAGCGCGGTTTTTATCGCCAGCATCACCCGAGAGATTTCTCCGCTCGACGCTATGGCTCGTAGCGGTTTGAGTGGCTCGCCCGGGTTAGGCGAAAACAGAAATTCGACCACGTCCAGCCCAGTCCGTACCGGCTGTAACACCGTCTCCCAGGTCACCTCGAAGGTAGCATGAGCAAAACCCAAATCCTGCAAATGCTCCCGAATGCTTTTTGCCAGCCGGACCCCCGCTTTGCTGCGATCCTTAGTGAGTTGCGCCCCGAGCGACAAGACTTCTTTGCGTATCGCCTCAATTTGCCCGCGTAACTCTTCCAGCAAAGTGTCTCGACGCTCCGCCTTGCTCAGCCGTATTTCCAACTCATCGGCAAGCCGGAGAAGTTCATCCTCTTCGCGCCCATATTTTCTTCGCAAATCTTGCAGCAAGTTCAGCCGGTCTTCCATCCGCTGCAGAGCCGCCGGATCTAAATCGACGCGCTGCTGATAAGAAACCAACGATCGCTCGAGTTCTTCCAACTCGACCGTCGCGCGTTCGTGGCTCTCGACGAACTCGGCCATACGTGAGTCGATTTTTTCCAATTCGCGAAAGAGTCGTACCAACTCTCCGAGCTGCGTCAGAATAGAAGTATCCGATTCAGAAATAAGAGCCAGGCTGGCTCCGGTCAGCTCGAGAATCCGGCGACCATTTGCGGCTACGGCAAAATGGGATTCGAGCTCGGAACGTTCTCCCGGGACAAGTTCGGCAGCCCGGATTTCCGTGAGTTGATGCCGCCAAAGATCGAGATTGCCGGCAGCCGTTGCAGCCTCAAGGTCTTCCAGCTCTTTCCCGGTTCGCCCCAAGCGATCGTAACTCTCGGCGTATTTGCGAAATAAGGCCTCATTACCGGCAAAAGCATCGACCAGCTGCAACTGGTACTCCTTCGAAAGCAGAGACTGATGATCGTGCGGTCCATGCAGATCAACCAGCCCGTCGCCAACTTGTTTCAGGAATGCCAGCGTGGTCTGGCAGCCATTGATGAATTGGCGATTGGTACCCGAAGCAGTTAGGACTCTCCTGATTAAAAGCTCATCGCCTTCACAAGAATCTATCCCTTGATCGGCCAGCAACGAATTGATTCGATCGACGTCTTGAATCTGAAACAACGCCTCCACCGAACATTGTTCCGCTCCGGTTCGAATCACCGATTTGTCAGCGCGATCACCCAGAATCAGTTTGAGTGCACCAATGACTATTGACTTTCCGGCACCGGTCTCGCCGGTCACAACATTAAAGCCTGTCGCCAACTCCCAATCGAGCTGCTCTACCAAGGCCAAATTACGGATTCGGATTGATCGTAGCGTTGCGGGCACTGGCAGGTTATGTAAGGGTCCGTCGACCTTTTTTCAATAGATGCTGACGGTCACTTTTTTGGGCACAGGAACTTCGGTCGGCGTCCCGGTACCGCTCTGTGATTGCAGGGTCTGCCACTCGCAGGACAGTCGCGACCAGCGTTGGCGCTCCTCGGTGTACATCGAGACACCGTCGGCCTGCTGGGTCATCGATACCGCCGTTGAATTTCGTTTGCAGGCGATCCGCGCCAAGATCGCACGGCTCGATGCGGTAATCTATACCCACGCCCATGCCGATCACATTCTCGGGTTCGACGATCTCCGCCGGTTCAGCACCGCAAACGGTGATGAGATGCCAATCTACGCATCAAAAGAAACCCTCGCGCATTTGGCTCGAACCTTCGCGTACGCATTTAATAGCGAGATCAAAATTCCCGGATATGTCCAACCGCTGGTCTATGCGATCGATGGACCGTTCTGCTTGGGTGACAACGAGATTATTCCAATCCCGGTTGAGCATGGAAGAATTCACACCTTGGGATTCTTGGTACGCCAGGGAGAATATTCCAAGTTCGGCTACATCAGCGATTGCAAAGTCATTTCTGATCAAGGCTTACATGATTTAGCCGGCGTAGAGACCTTAGTATTGGGAACACCATTGAAGATGTCGCGATTTTCTCACCTCAGTCTGACGGAAGGTCTAGCATTGGTTTCGCTCCTGAAACCTAGGCAAGCTTACTTCACTCATCTCGGTCATGATTTTCTTCATGCGGAAACCGAGAAAAGCCTACCTGAAAACTGTTTTCTAGCCTATGACGGTCTCCGGCTGGAATTATCTTAGGTTAACGATTTGCAAGACCTACTTCAGGCACTTCGTGCCAGGCCACCTTCAGGTTATCCCTCCGGGGACAGAAACCGGCGCGTTACTCGTGGTTCTTCAAATAGTCGGCAATTTGCAATTCCTCCCAACGCCTCGATAAACATAACGTTTTTACTTGATATAGATAACGTTTGATATCAATGTTATCTACTTGAGGCTCCCGTACCGCTGCACATATCTCCAAGCCCTCGCCCCCGAATCGTCTCTGCATGAGGATGAGTCTCCCCTCACCAGGCGCTGGTCGGAACTGGAGTACCAGGCACTCTGGTACTCGGGCGCATTCGGAACCAGCTTTCGTGCTACAAACGGTTCATTAATCGAGATCATTCAATTTGGGTTCTGGAACCGCGAACCAGGCCCTGACTTTGTAAATGCCGTTATTTTGGTTGATGGCACTCACGAACTCAAAGGCGATATCGAGCTGGATACTATTGTGACCGATTGGGATCACCATGGTCACGGCGAGAACCCGGCTTTTCGTTCGGTTGTTCTCCACCTGTTTCTCCAACCAACTGGAGTTGACTTTTTTACGCGTACACTTGAGCACCGCGAAATCATTCAGGTAAAACTTCCGGCTAACGGCCATAGCCTCACGGAGCCGAGCCGCACCTTGGCAAAACCCGGCGCCTGTTGCGCGCCACTTGCCGGTCTCACGGACGTTAAAGTAGACCAAATCATTGAAACCGCTGCCTCGCTCCGCTTAGAGAAAAAAAGCACCGCATTACGTCGAAGTATTCGGGTTCACGGCATCGATGAAGCACTTTTTCAGGCGCTGGCCATCGCGCTCGGGTACAAATGGAACAAGATCCCTTTTCTAGTTACAGCCCAACGAGCAACCCTCTCCCGACTGCGATCGAACCCCGATTTTGCGGAGCCGATACTCTTTGGCCTCTCGGGTTTTTTGGAGCACCCGGTATCGTCTTCCACGCAACCCGACACCTACTTGCATGAATTGTGGGCAAGATGGTGGCGAGCTCGGAGCGAGCTATATGATTTGATGTTACGAAGTGATCTCTGGAAACTAGGCGGCAGCCGGCCAAGCAATCATCCTCACCGCCGCCTGGGCGCACTTGCCCAAATCGCATCCGGTTGGTCCGATTTTCGCAAGCTCACGACGAACCTGTCCTCGGCGAATAAATGGTTTCAAGCAGTCTCTCATCCGTACTGGGATTTCCATTACACCCTCCAATCAGCTGCGACAGGACGTCGCGTTAGTTTGATTGGAACTACACGAATCAAGGATATCGTCGCCAACGTCTTGTTTCCCCTCCTCCTGGTATCGGGCAACGCGGATTGGAATGAATTCAGGAAGATGCGGTCTGAACTCGGTAATGTGCTCCTGGAGACTGTCTGTCAGCGTCTTTTCGGTGATCCTAACCGAGCGGCCAAGCATGCGCGGTTCCTCTATCAACAGCAGGGATTACTGCAAATTTTTGAGGATTTCTGTCTGAACGACCGCAGCGATTGCCGCCGCTGTCAGTTCCCGGGCCTAATTGCGAAATGGGGAGACTAGAAATGGTCGTCAACCGATAGCCGTTCATTCGCGGTGAGTTTCGCGTTCATTGGCGGTTCGCGTAGCACACAGCCACTCGGCAAATGCCAGAAGTTCGGCGTCGCCCCCCTTGCGACCGAGCAATTGGCATCCGCCTTTTTCGTTCGGAAGAGCCAGGCAGGGTAAGCCGCATACGCTGGCAGGAGTAGTGTAGCGTAGCACCAGATCGCGCAGTGGTCCTGTGTCCTCGCCGTTTGTCAGCCGCGAAACCGGTGCGGCCGGGAGGAGGAGAAAATTAAATCGCTCAAACAATTTAGCGGTTGCCTTCCCAAAGACAGCGCCTCGCCCGCGAAGCTCTTCCACTTCTTTATCCCGTAGCGAAGCGCCCCAGCGCAAGCGGTCCGCTATTGGCTCTTCGAATTCATCAAAATGACCGGAGTGATAAGCTGCGGCCTCATAGGCCTGGATAGGCCGGTAAATTTCCAGCGATTCACTCCAGAGTGTGGCATCGAAAGTTTCGCACTCACATCCGCTAAAACGTTCCTGCCAACGCCGCATGCCGTTGACGATTTCGGGCTCTGCGTCATGGAAAAAATCCGGACTGACGATGCCTATTCTGACCGGCCGATCCCGGCGGCGGTTTTCAATCGGGATACCTAAAATGGCGTTTCCCAGCAACTGGGCGTCCTCCAAACAGCGAAACAAAAATCCGATCGTGTCGAATGACTCCGCGAGATGATAGCCACCGCTCCATGAACCAGTGCCGATCGATGCCCGATAACCAAATAACGAACAAAGACTCGCCGGGAATCGGATCGAGCCTCCGGTGTCTGTCCCAATCGCCGCCATCGCTGAACCTTCCAGAATACTGGCCGCGGCTCCGCTACTGGAACCACCCGTAAGCTGATTAGCTCTATCGACCTGGAGACAATTACCGAAGTCCTGATTTTCACCGGTCAAACCGTAAGCGAGTTGCTGCAGGTGCGTTTTTCCGGTGATAATTGCGCCGGCCGCTCTTAACCTTTCCACCAAGCTGGCATCCCGTTCCTTCCGGCTCCCAGTTTCAAAATAGTACCGCGCACCCATACTGGTCCGGTAACCGCGAATGTCGAAGCAGTCTTTTACCGAGATCGGGATACCACGAAGGAACCCGGACGGACGGGATGCCAAATCCGCAATTTGCCGCTGCACGTCCCGCTCATCGACTGATATATAGCTGTTTTTGCTCTCATTGGAATTAACCCGCGACAGCGCTTCACTGATCAAGCTACTAATCCCCAATCGCCCCTGCGAAATGCGTCGACGAGTTTCGCGAATCGATGTCATAGCCACCAATAGTAGATGAGCGCGGATCAAGACATCCCCTTGAGCCCGGCTGCAAGCGTACTTGCTTTCGCTTGGACACGCGGACAAGTCCTCTTGTTGCAGGGACAGCCAATATCAAGATTTACGAGCGATTCTGTTCAGCCGCCCTCTCAAAACGCCTGACCGGTCAGAACACCGTCGTCGTGCGGATGCCCTTAGATTTTAAACCGTAATTTTCGCATGGGTCCGGCAAATCCGCCGCAATCCGGACATTCTCGCAGGGATCCGCCACGGGCAACAAAACCATTCCCATCACAGGTACGGCAAAGCTCGCAGGCTTCGCTACGCAAAATCGTGAATCCCTGGCGCTGATAATGGATAGCCTCATGGCGCACCACGCCTTCACATTCATCCCGATCGTCAGCACTGCCGACCGCTGCCGCTACCGCGCCTGTATCTTCATCCAGGTAATCCAAGATAAAGAGCCATCTGGTCGGTAGGCGCTTAATGTCCATTGAGACTGAATGGATAATACTGAATAAGCGCAAATCGATCAACCCAATATATTGGGGTATCGCAAGATACAGAACACAACAGATATTGGGTTAGCTCGATGACGGCGTTTGGCACTGCCACTCGAGGGCGCCAGATGAAGAATTCGAAAAAGCGTGTGCCTGTGGAGATCGGCGGAGCGTTGCTCAGGTTTAGCAGCTCGCGGCGCTGCCAATCTCAGAATCTGGTAGTGATGGCGTTTTGGACCGAGGATGACGCCCCAGAGCCCCATCACGTCGGCTAAGCGTACCGGGTTGCGTAGGCCGGCATAGTGCAGGCGTTGATGCACAGCCAATTTCGCTCAGGCCTTCCGACAGGGGTTCTTGCGAGATGCCGGCCAAGTACCTTACGCCGCCCGTTTCTTTGTATTCTTCAGGCTCGCCTGCAGAGCTTCCATCAGGTCGACCACCTTGCCGGTGGCAGCTTTCTTCGGCGGGGCCTTTCGCTTCTGACCTTTTGCCTTGGCCTCGATCAATTTCTTGACTTCTTCGCTGTAGGTGTCGTGGTACTTTGCCGGTTCGAACTTCCCAGTCAGTTCTTCAATTAGCCGGGTGGCGAGATTTACCTCATTTGCCGTGACCTTCTCCTTCTGCGGAATCGTTAGCTCGTCCGCAGCCCGGATCTCGGAGGCGAAGCGAAGGGTATTGAGTAACAACACGTCTCCTTGCGCTTTGAGGGCGCAAAGATGCTCACGGTTCCGCAGAACGAACTGGGAAATACCGATTTTTTTCGATTTGGTCAGAGCATCTCGCAGTAACAGATACGGTTTTCCCGCCGATTTCTCCGGTTCGAGATAGTACGGCGTATCGAAGTACAAGCTGGAGATTTCTTCCTCGGAAACGAATTCTTGAATATCAATCGTGGAAGACTTCTCCGGCGAGGCTTCTTTTAACTCGTCGTCTGTGACGACGACATACTGGCCGTCTTCGAGTTCATAGCCCTTCACGATCTCATCGTACGGAACTTCATTTCCCGTCGACTCGGCCACCCGTTTAAAGTGGATACGAGAGAGATCCTTCTTGTAGAGCATATTAAAGCTGACGGTCTCCCGCTCCGTCGCAGAATAGAGGCGGACAGGGATGTTCACCAATCCGAAGCTGATTGCTCCTTTCCAAATCGATTTCATTCGTGTAACGACGCTCAGAGTGCCGGTAAACGGACATTCGCCATTAGATCACCCATTGGATGCAAGTATTTTTTTACGGTCTGGAGATGTTTTTTGCAAGTGCTCGGGGCCTGGGGAGCAATTGTGGGCCTCGGCGTCGACGCCATGAAAAATGATAGTCAAAGGCTGCGGCCGCACGGATGCAAGGCCCGGACGCCAATCCAAACCGGAGCAGGTGTTTAAAATCAGGCAATCCAAATGAAACGGCCGGGCACATCGTACCCGGCCGGAAATGTAAATATTATAGCGGGACAGAGGCCATTACACCGGCGCTTCGGTCAGCCCACCCAAACCTTCCGGACGTGGAAGGCGCGATTCCTCAGGACGGCTGTCGCCCTGATTCGAAGGAATCGGCGGAGGTGGGTTGAGAAGTTTGCCGTTGTTGATAATCTCCCGGACTTGGTTTCCTTCCAAGGTCTCGTATTCCAGCAATGCTTTCGCAATGGCGACCAGAATCTCTTTCCTTTGGGTCAGGAGTTTCATTGCCCGCTGATAAGCGTCGTCGCACAACCGCTTAACCTCGCGATCAATCTCTTGGGCCGTGGCTTCACTGTACGCGCGTGACCGTGCAATATCTCTGCCCAGGAACACGTAATCTTCGTGTTCACCGTACTCAACCATGCCGAGCCTCTCACTCATACCCCATTCGCAAACCATTTTTCGGGCAATTCCGGTCGCCATCCTGATGTCACCGGAGGCGCCACTGGTGACGTCGCCGAAGACCATCTCTTCAGCAACCCGGCCGCCCATAATGACCACCAAACGATCAAGCAACTCGTTCTTCCGGTTATTGTATTTGTCTTCGACCGGCAGATACATGGTCGAGCCTAGGGCCGGTCCACGAGGAATAATGGTTACCTTGTGGACCGGATCAGTATGATCCAAAACCTCGCACAGAAGGGCATGGCCAGCCTCGTGATAAGCCGTATTTTCCTTTTCCTTTTCCCCAATCGCCAGGCTACGGCGTTCCTTACCCCATCGGACCTTGTCTCGAGCCTCTTCCAGCTCGGCCATGGTGATAGCTTTAAGGCCTCTTCGAGCCGCGAGTAACGCCGCTTCATTGATCACGTTGGCCAGCTCAGCACCGGAGTAACCGGGTGTACCGCGAGCAACCACCGCCAGATCCACCCCTTCGGCCAGCTTCACCCGTTTAGCATGGACCCGGAGAATCTCCTCTCTACCTTTTACATCAGGCAGGTTTACCGTGATCTGGCGATCGAACCGCCCGGGACGCAATAAGGCGGGATCCAACACATCGGGCCGGTTGGTTGCGGCGATAATGATCACGCCTTCCTGCGTGTCGAAACCATCCATCTCAACAAGCAACGCATTCAACGTCTGCTCCCGTTCATCATGGCCACCACCTAAGCCATGTCCACGATGCCGGCCGACCGCGTCGATCTCATCAATAAAGATGATACAAGGTGCTGACTTTTTCCCTTGTTCGAACATGTCGCGAACCCGGGAAGCACCCACACCGACAAACATCTCCACAAAATCAGACCCGCTGATACTGAAGAATGGTACGTCGGCTTCGCCCGCGATGGCACGTGCTAGCAACGTTTTACCCGTACCGGGAGGCCCCACCATCAACACCCCCTTTGGGATTCTACCGCCCAATTTTTGAAATTTCTTTGGATCCTTTAGAAAATCGACGATTTCCTGGACTTCTT
>JAFAVN010000591.1 GCA_019242435.1 Verrucomicrobiota bacterium
TTGGACCAAATTGCAACGCCGGTAGTAGACCTTTGAGCGCATTCACTCGCATTCCCAGGTAAATTACAACCAAGTCAGGATACCCAGAGAGATCCACAGTGAATCGCATCCGTGCTTGTTGGTGTTGGCGCTTCATACAAAGTACTCTAGTAATGGGCGTTCGGGTTACGCCTGCTGTTTTTCTAACCACCAAGGCCGCTCAATTTTGGTTATATATTCTCCAGGATCCAATTGGTATATGATTCTGTTGGGGTTGTTCCCCTGGGTGACTCCAAAAACCAATGGCGAAATTCGCAACTGCAACCCTATCCGTGCTGCAAAGGAGGCGGTAGCGACGGGCTGAGAAGAAGCAGGTGGCAAACACCAGATGCGGCTAATTTGCGCCTGCGCAAAAGCTGCTGAAAACGTGGTGTCCGGGGCGCTTGCATAGACCGGATCGGACTCTGAAGCTTTTTCGAATGCGGGGCGGGTGACAAGGTGTCCCGGAGAGAGGATCACGGCTCCGAGCTCTATTTTATATGACATATATTGTCTGATGTTATGTATATCCACAACGGAACCAAGCGGTTCCGCGCTTGTGCATAACTTGTGAGTCCCGCCTCCAGATCTCTTTTCCAGCCTTTAAAACCCGAACTTGTTGACAGCCCTTCCTCGTCGGCGGCATAACGCTCTGGGCGCAATGAAACCGGATTACCTCTCCCTCGGGTTCGAAAAAATTCATGAAGATCTGTCGTTCTTGATGCACTGCTTTCGCGAAGTGCTCGAGGAACTGGGTGAACTGGAGCTGGCTCAGTCGTTACCATGGATTAGCCAGGTTAAAGTCTCTTCGGAGGCGAATCCGCGTTTGTCTCAGACCTACTCCATCGCCTTTCAGCTGCTGAATATGGTTGAAGAAAACGTCGCGGCTCAGGTCCGCCGGGCTCGTGAATCGGAGCTTGGCCTGGCCAGCGAACCCGGGCTCTGGGCCGACCAGTTGCAGCGGCTCAAGCAAGCCGGATTTGCTGAATCCGCGATTGCAGCTCAGTTGCCCTCAATCCGGGTCGAACCCGTCCTGACTGCTCACCCGACCGAGGCGAAACGACTCGCAGTACTCGACCAACATCGCGCGCTCTACATTTTACTCGTCCAGCGTGAAAACCGGATGTATACGCCTCAGGAGCAGATCGCGATCCGAGACGAGATCAAGGTCACCCTGGAACGCCTCTGGCGGACTGGCGAGGTGCATCGCACTAAACCCATCGTAGCCGAGGAGCGGCGAAACGTCTTGCATTACCTGCGGGACGTATTCCCGACCTCGTTGCGGGACACCGATCTGCGACTTCGGCAGTCATGGACCGCGGCCGGCTTTGACCCAGACATACTTAAGGGCATTGATCATTTACCACGAATCCGCTTTGGAACCTGGGTCGGCGGCGACCGGGACGGTCATCCTCTGGTCACGGCAGAGGTCACTCGAGAGACCTTTCAGGAACTGCGGCGGGCCGCCTTGGAGACTCTCTCTGGCGCCATGGAGCGTTTGGTCGAGCAACTGACACTTTCGGGCCACGATCAAGTTGCTTCGGAGGAATTACTCGCTGGGATCCGGGAACTTACCGAAGAAACATCAATCGGAATCGAACGCGTGCTTTATCGAGAGGAGCCCTGGCGTCAATTTGCATTTCTAATTCAGAAAAAAGTTGAGCAATCCATTCAGAACGAAGGATATAGATCGCCACAGGAACTCAGAAAAGACCTGCTTTTGCTGGTTTCCAGCTTGGAGGCGGTCGGGGCCAGACGAATCGCAAATGCCGAGGTCTGGCCGGTCATTCGAATCGTCGATGTTTTCGGTTTCCACGGCGCCGCGCTTGATATACGGCAGAACAGCCAATTCCACGATCAAGCAATTTCCCAGCTGCTGGCGGCAGCCGGTATTTCGTTGGCGAAGCCATACCCGGAACTCACTCAGAAGGAGCGACTCCCCCTGCTCCTGGCGGAGTTGGTTTCCCGGCGACCCTTCCTTGCGCCCGACGTCTCGGTGGGACCGGAAGCCGATGCGGTGCTCAGTTGTTATCGCGTATTAAAAGAATATCGGGACGATTTCGGATTGCGCGGCATCGGATCGCTGATCGTCAGCATGACACGCGGCGTGGCGGATCTGCTGGTGGTTTATCTGTTCGCGCGGGAAGTGGGGCTCTGGCGGGAGACAATGGAAGGGCCGGCTTCTGAGATTCATGTGGTTCCCTTGTTTGAAACGATCGAGGATCTCGAGCTCGCCCCTGGGATAGTGGCGGAGTACCTGGAGCATCCTTTTGTCAGGCGAAGCGTTCAATTGCAGGCTCAGATCCGGGCCAGCGATTATCCGGTCCAGCAGATCATGCTGGGTTATAGCGACAGCAACAAGGATTCCGGGCTTCTGACCAGCCAGTGGGCGTTACATTGTGCGCAAAAAGAGATAACCAAAGTAGCGGAGGCCATTGGAATTCAGGTTCGATATTTTCATGGCCGTGGCGGTACCATCAGTCGCGGCGCGGGACCGACCCATCGTTTTCTGGAGGCGCTACCTCATCAGACTATCAGAGGCGATGTTCGCTTGACCGAGCAAGGCGAAACGATCGCCCAAAAATATGCAAACCGGATCACGGCGGCATACAACCTCGAAATGCTGCTTGCGGGGGTGAGCGGTATCACCCTGCTCCAACAAAAGGAAGCCGAACCGGTAGACCGGATCAATGAAATCGCGGCTGAGCTGTCGGATGCCAGCCGGGAGGCGTATCGAGACTTAATGGCGCACCCGAAGTTCCTGGAATTTTTCCGAACAGCCACCCCGATAGACGCTCTGGAACTGAGCAGTATTGGCTCACGCCCTAGCCGGCGGACGGGGAGACAATCCCTGACAGACCTTCGAGCGATTCCCTGGGTATTCAGCTGGACCCAGTCACGTTTCTATTTGCCCGGTTGGTTTGGGATCGGGACGGCACTGGCGACTCTATTAAACAGCGAAAAACGCGACATCCTACTGGAGCTGGGGAAAGAATCCGCTTTTCTCCGGTTTGTGCTGACAAATGCTGAGACAAATATCCAAAGTGCGGAGCCGGCCATCATGGAGATGTATGTATCATTATGTCCTTTTGATGAAATGGTTAGAGATGTTTATACGATAATAAAGAAAGAATTTAATTTGACTCTTGAACTTTTGCCGGTGGTGCTTGGAGGCCGCTCAAGTGATCGGCGACCTCGGTTTACCATGACTCACAAAATTCGGGCAGACGGCCTGCTTGCTCTTCATGTACAACAGGTCGCTCTGCTCCGTGCCTGGAGAGAGGCAATCGCGACGAGTGCCGGGGCCGATGCCGATCGATTGTTCGTTGACGTCATGCTATCGATCAATGCAGTCGCCAGTGGTCTGCGTACCACCGGCTGAACCGGGAATGAGCCGGGATATCCCCTCGCATGCCTATTGCGCGTGCAACCGATGCAGAGAGGTCGGACAGAAATTTTTAACCGCGAATGGACACGAACAAACGCGAATGACGGATTTGAACCTGGTTCGCCTGAATCCTACGGGACAGAACGCCAGTTGAGTTTGTCTCCAACCCTCAACAGAATTTGCCGGCAGGCTCGCCAAGCGCGTTTAACTATTCGTCTTCATTCGCGGCCATTCCCGGTCGGCTCTTTGGTTTCCCAGGTCTATTGGCGCTTCGGTTAACTCCTGCTAAAGAAAGCGGCTCCGAAGCCGGGCAATTCTAGTTGGTCCCCTGCTCTTTTGGAGCTGAACCCGTGACCGGAAAGTGTTTGCCAGACACCCGATAGCAGATGGGTTGCCGGTCGGTTTGAAATATTAAATAGACAGAGGACCCGCTCGTTTTGGTCGCTACGCTCAAATACGAGCACGGGATCCGTCGAAGCCGCCAGTTTCAGGTCGCCTCGAATCAATGCCGGATGCTGTTTTCGCCACGCTAGAAAATGGCGACACACATCCAATGCGGAGTTCTCGGTTTTCTCCTGTTCGCAGACCGCGAGAGGATAATGCTCGGGCGGTATCGGCAGCCAGGGTTTTGCCGTGCTGAAACCGGCGTTGGGCTCATTCGAGGACCACGGCATCGGGGTACGCGCTCCATCTCTGCCTTTAAAATCAGGCCAGAATTCGATCCCGTAGGGGTCTTGGAGATCTTCAAAAGCTACCTCGGCCTGGGTGAGTCCAAGTTCCTCGCCTTCATACAGACAGGCGCCTCCCCGTATGGAAAAGAGAAAGGCGAGCAACAACTTGGCCAACGCGCGGTCGTCTCCCCGCAGATGATCCAGCTTGCCAAACCGGCTGACAACGCGAATCGAGTCATGATTGCTCATTGCCCAGGTGGTCCAGCCTGATCCCAGGACGGACTCAGTCTTCTTAATGATGTCGCCTAACAACTCGGCAGTGCACCCAAGCTGCATCAGCTCGAAGTTATAACAGCTATGTAAATGTTTGCCGGTCCGGGTGTACTTCGCGCTGACCGTGATCATGTCGACGTCCGCGATTTCACCGATTAGATAGCGATTATCGTAGCGATCGATCAACGTGCGAAGGTCTGCCAATAATTCCAGCGTGCGCGGTTGATCGCGAGTATAGAGCGATTCCTGCCAGGAGAACGGGTTGTTTGAATCCGCAAATCGTTGAGGTCGCATCTCTTTGGGACGAGCTGGGTTATCCCGCAGATTGGGATCGTGCGCGAGCGTCGTAATAGCATCCAGCCGAAATCCGTCGACGCCGGCCTCCAGCCAGAACCGGACCCCGTCAAACATGGTGTCGACGACAGGTTGGTAATGCCAATTCAGATTAGGCTGGCTGCGTAAGTAATGATGAAGATAGTATTGCTGGCGCCTTGAGTCCCATTGCCAGGCTGAACCGCCAAAGACGGACAGCCAGTTATTCGGCGGGGTACCGTCCGGTTTCGGATCAGCCCAAACGTACCAATCAGCCTTTGGATTCGTGCGGCTCTGCCGGCTTTGCTTAAACCAAGGATGCTGGTCCGAGGTGTGAGCAAGCACTAAGTCGATGACGACCTTTAGGTCACGCTCGTGGGCGGCCGTAATGAAGGATGCGAAATCCGCGTTAGTCCCAAAGATGGGGTCAACTGCCAGATAATCGGCGATATCATATCCAAAGTCGCGCATAGGCGACTTAAAAAAGGGCGAGACCCAGACGGCATCGACGCCCAGTGAACGGATGTAATCCAATTTGGCAGTGATTCCGGGAATATCACCTGTCCCGTCCCCGTTCGAGTCGAAAAAACTTCGTGGATAAACCTGGTAAATGATTGCTCCTCGCCACCATTCGGATCGCATCGATCGTTCGGTAGGCGGCAAATGGGCGGATGTCAAGCGAGCACGTCTCAGTAGGTGGCTCTGCCGCCAGTCAGATCGAACGTGAAGCCCGTCGTGAAACTGCAAGCCGGGGAAACGATGAACTCCACCATTGCAACCAATTCCTCCAGGGTGCCGCAACGGCCCATGGGAATTTTACTGGTCATATATGTCACCTGTTCTGCAGGCAATGCTTCGACCATCGGGGTCTGAATTACTGCGGGCGCCAGCGCATTCACGGTAACTCCGGTGCCGGCAACCTCTTTACCTTGGACCTTGGTCATTCCGATCACAGCGGCTTTAGAAGCCGAGTAAGCCAACATTCCGGCATTTCCCTCTTTGCCGGCAATCGAGGCAATGTGTAAAACCCGGCCATAACCGCGTTCGATCATGCCTGGCAAAACCGCTTTACTCGTGTGGTAAGAACCGAAAAAATTCACCCGAAGCACTTGCTCCACGTCTGCCGGCTCCGTTTCATGACTTTTCATATTCGTGTGACCGGTGACGCCGGCGCAATTGATCAGCACGTCGACTGGGCCAAATCCGGAAAACATCTGGCGGACCGGCGCCCATAGGCCAACGTCACACACGATGGGTAGGAAATTCCTGGCCAAAGTCCGCTGAATGTCGGCCAAGGGATGCTCGTGCAAGTCCACTCCATAAACGCGTGCCTTTAAGAGGGCGAACCGGTCACAAATCGCGCGCCCCAGGCCCGAGGCAGCTCCGGTGACCACAACATTCTGCGTTGTCCAATCCTGATGCATAGTGCTAGTTTATTTAAATCAGCTATCGAAATAAATGGTTGGCGGTGATGATTCGCTCGCCACACGAGGTTTCGTTCTGATAGTCATCAATCATAACTACCCCCCAAAAGCAAAAGTATGAAAAAAACCGATTTCTCATCGAGAACCGGGCTCACGCGGAGGGATGCCATCCGCCGCGCCGCCGGTGCTGGCGCTCTGGCGTCCCTTTCCGGATTGGCTGGATTCGGAGTCAACAGCGCCGAGGCAGCTGAGGAGGCGCTAGGCAAACTCCCCAAGCACCCGCAGTGGAAATTTGTCTTCGTCAACCATGTTACGACAAATCCGTTCTGGGTCCCGCTCCGCTATGGTGCCGAGGACGTCTGCTCAATCTTAGGCGTGAACTATCAGTGGACCGGTTCAGAGAAGTCTATCGCGACCGAAATGGTAAATGCTCTGAATACCGCAGTATCCGGCAAGGCCGACGGTATTGCTGTGTCGCTAGTTGATCCTACCGCGTTCAATGACCCGGTTGAAAAAGCGTTGGCCGCCGGTATACCGGTTGTATCGTACAATGCGGATGTTCCAACTAACAAACGACTGTGCTACATCGGACAGGACCTCTTCGAGTCCGGCAAAGCACTAGGTAAACGGATTGTTGATTTAGTCGGGGAAGGCCATGTCGCCGGGTTTATCGCTACCCCCGGGCAACTCAACATCCAACCGCGCATGGATGGGGCAAGAGCAGCGATCAAAGAATCGGGCAAAAACATCAAGCTTGATGAAATCGCCACCGGCCCAACCGTCAACGAAGAACTCTCGCGTATCCAGGCGTTCTTTACCGGGCACCCGGATATTAAAGGCATGTTTGCCGTGGATGCCGGCAGTACCGAAGGCGTAGCGAAGACAATTGCTGCAAATAATTTGGCCCAGAAGGGGGTACGTTCCGGAGGATTTGATCTGCTCCCGACGACCCTTGATGCAATATCAAAAGGCAACCTTGACTTCACCATAGATCAACAGCCTTACCTTCAGGGGTTCTATACCATCATGGTGCTATTTCTGTTCAAGCTCTCCGGTGGTCTCTCCGGTCTCGCTGACATGAACACGGGTCTGAAATTCGTCACCAAATCAAATGTTGACCCTTACCTGAGCACCCAAAGCCGTTTACAGGGAAGCTCGAGCGAGCAGAAAGTGCTTTCGCGCTCTGGGCCTATAACTTAAAGACAGGTTCATGCCCGGAGACAAAGTCGATTCTTTGCCGACAGGGAAGGCTCAAATCCCGGGCGCCGAGTCCCACGGCTTGGCGCGCCGGGCCGGGCTTTTCCTGCTGCACTCGCGAGAGGCGAGCATCGCCCTTGCCGCCATCATTCTGATCATCTATTTCGGGAGTACGGCGGCTGCTTTCCTTTCGCCAGGAAACATAGCAAACCTTGCCGAATATGCGGCAACCACAGCGATCATCGCAGCGGGCGAGGTCATGGTCATTATCTGTGGAGAAGTGGATCTGTCCGCTGGGAACGTCTATGCGCTGTCGCCGTTCGTCATGTATTTCGCGCACCAGGCCGGTGCTCCCTTTGTGCTGGCAATCCTGTTGGGGTTGCTCGCGGCCGCCGCTGTCGGTCTGATCAACGGGTTCATCACCGTCGTCCTGGAGGTCCCGTCTTTTATTACAACGCTCGGCACTTTATACTTAATCAACGGGTTTACTTTGACCATTTCAAACGGCTATCCCGTGCAGCCTAACGGTTCGCCGTTTATAATAAACTTCTTTGGTGGAACCCCCATCTCCCAGATCTCCTGGGCGATCGGGATTACGCTTCTCTTTCAATTCATTCTGAACAAAACCCGCTGGGGGCTGCACACGATTGCCACTGGCGGCAACTTGTTGGGCGCCGCCGAGATTGGTATTAAGGTAGGGAAGATTAAAATAGGCAATTTCATCATTTGTAGCTGCCTGGGTGGTCTGGCCGGTATCCTGGACACTTTCCGTATCAGTTCAATCGATCCGTTGGCAGGTGGCACCGATATCATGTTTATGGCCATTGCATCTTCGGTGATCGGCGGCACCCTTCTTACCGGCGGCTCAGGCACGGTCATCGGTGCATTTCTCGGAGCCGCGGTGCTCGGCATCCTCAAAAACGGATTTACGCTTATTGGTGTCAGCGCCTTTACTTTCGATATGATCTTAGGAGCTGCGATTCTGGCCACAATGATTATCAACGTGCGGCTAAGCCGGCTACGCGCCGCAGGAGGCAAGCGATGAGCGAAGAAGCCTTGCGCACAGAAAATATCTCGAAATCCTTTGGCCGGGTAACGGCCCTGCGCGACGCCTCAGTCCGGTTGAACAAGGGTGAAGTTCTAGGCCTTCTCGGGGACAATGGCGCCGGCAAGTCAACGCTGATGAAGATTCTCACCGGATTTCACAAGCCGGACGGCGGCAAAATCTACTTTCTAGGCAAGGAAATCGAGCTGAAATCGGTCAGCCACGCTCGATCCCTGGGCATTGAGCCAGTGTATCAAGACCTTGCTCTGGTCAACGAGCTAAATGTGTACCGCAACATGTTCCTACAACGGGAGATCATGGTGGGAGGACCCTTGCGAATCTTAAATGACGGCGCGATGCGCGAGTTCGCCAGGGAACACCTGAATGAAATGGGCGTGAATATTCCTTCCGTGGACGTCGAGATTGCCAGGCTATCCGGCGGGCAACGCCAGGCGATCGCCGTAGCTCGTTCCGTGTATGCAAATGCCAAAGTGCTACTCCTGGACGAGCCTACCGCCGCCATGGGTGTGAGAGAAACCGCCGTGATTCTCGACCTGATCCGCCGTTTGAAAGAGAGGGGCGATGTCTCGATCATTGTAGTCGCGCACAATTATGCTCATGTCTTCGAAGTATGCGACCGGGTGAACCTTCTGCAGAATGGCAGGATCACGTTCGACCGGGCTACGAAAGACAGCTCGGTGCAAGAGTTGCTGAACCTTGTGCTCCACGAGATCCGGGAAGCGCGCGGGCAGGTTGGAAAAGCTTGAGTGGTAGGTGAGACGTGAAAAGTGATCGGTGATCAGTTTAGTGGTTGGTAACACCGTTACCGGGGCCGATTCCACTGATCCCCGGTCACTTCTCACTACCCTTCTTCGTTTCTCTGTCAATCAGCGCTGCCCAGTCATCGGAAGATTCGATTGTTACAGCACCTTTCTGCATAGCCCAGGTTAGGAAACCGTCGGGAAGGTTTTTTGCACCGAACAGGTTCGCGAGGGTTACGTCCTTGATCTGTTTCCATCGCAATGCTTCCAGGTCAGCGTTGCGCAAATCGGCCCGGCTGAAATCGACGCCCTGGCAGTTGGCCGCCGCCAGATTACAACCATTGAGAT
>JAFAVN010000046.1 GCA_019242435.1 Verrucomicrobiota bacterium
TCTCATCGTTCCAGACTGGCGGGAGCAGTGATACGCCCATGGACCAGGTTTCACTGAACTTCGCCAAGATAGAGGCCGAGTACAAAGAACAGAAGGCCGATGGAACACTCGGCGGTTCGGTCAAGGCGGGCTACGACCTCAAGCAAATGAAGGAAGTCTGATCCCTCAAGACGGCCGGAAGGCAATGGCTTTTTAAATAGGGAGCCTTCCGGCTGTCGAAGCCAATAGTAACGAATATCTGCCCACGATGAAACTCTCTGCGGATGACCAGACCAATTTTCCTAACTTCACTTTTTATCTACGGCGCGATTTCCCTCTGCTGATCGGCAATTCCATCATCACATCAAACCTGCGAAAATTTGGGTCATTAAGCTCGGCCCAAGCCCGAAGCGCGCTCCTGTGGGACACGGATCCATTGGTAGTAATCACCGATTTAGATAATGGTCAATGTGGTGTACCCAGGGCTGATGGTTGCACTGCTGATAGTACACAGATCGAGATTGACGACGATCTCGTCAACGAGTTCGAACAGAACGCGAATGACAATCTTAGACTCACTGCCTTTGGCCGCCACGTGTTCCTTGCCGGCGTGACGCTGCTCCATGAAATGTGTCATTGGGGAAACTTTCTCAATGGCGTGCCTGAAAACGACGGTGACGCCGGCGAGAAGTTTGAAACCGCGGTCTACGGCGGCGTGGTGCCTGACTAAGCAGTACAATTTTAAAGGGTCCGGCGAAAACTCGTTATACAAAAATCGCACCGGTTCAGGTTCGCGATTATCCGATGAACCCGCCTGAATCTGTGCTAGAATTCCCTGGCCAAATCATGCCCGGTATCGACTCTAGCAGCGGCGCTGGAAAAAGGCGGAAAGCCCCGGATCTGCTGGAGGGATATGTCCGCTATTGTCTAGTGAACAATCCGGGCATTTTTCAGAACCACTCGCTCGAGTCCTTGCCTCGAATGGTGGCGGTTATTCCCGGCCAGTACAACAAGAGCAGCCAAGGCATTGACATCCTCGCACTCGACGAAAAACGCCAGCTGTGGGTAATCGAGGTTTCACGCGGTCATAAAAGAGGCGCTCTGTTGCGCAAAGAGCTAGAAGAGCGCCAGTATGCGGATTTCAAACCGCAAATGTCAGGGGAGTGGCGCAACGCAGCCGCCACCAGGTTCTTGGAGAGACCCGGTGCCGCCCAGATGTTGGAGAAGTTGTTTGACGTTTCCGGACTAGATCGCGAGGAGTTAGAGAGCCTATTTAACGAAAAGTTCAAAACGCATCGAAAGGCGATTGTGGTGCCAGCCGGGTGCGATGTTGCTCCTGTCGAAACCAAAGCCAGCAAAGAATTTTATTCCCGGCTCGGGCAAAAGCCTAGAAGCAAAATCGATGTCCCGGATCTTATGGTTGCCACCGACATTTATACGTTTAACTCTCCGTACGCACCATAGGAAATGATCCTTTACCCTTGTCAGCGGTAGCTTTTGTTGCGGGATTTTCTTCTCATGAATGGGACCGAAACCTTGCCCAACTTGTACGACGAAGTGTTGTATCCCGCCGCTGTTCATGTTCACACGGCCCCAGATCGACTCGCTACGGTTGCAGTGCTTCGCGGAATGCGGCCGGCTCCGGTAGATCACTGCCGCGTCCTGGAGATCGGTTGCGGCGAGGGCACCAACCTGATCTCGATGGCATTCAATTATCCTGAGAGTAACTTCCTGGGAATAGACCTGGCAGGCGGTCCCGTCCTGGCAGGTCAACAATCGATAGCGGAACTTGGCTTCAAAAATATCAGCTTGCAGCCGCTCGACCTCTGCAGCGCTAACCGGGAGCGTTTCGGATTTTTCGATTACATTATCGCGCACGGCCTCTACTCATGGGTGCCCCAGCCCGTTCGGCAAAACATACTCGCCCTCTGCCGAGATATGCTTGCTCCGCAAGGCATTGCTTATATCAGTTACAACGCATACCCGGGAAATCACCTACGG
Organism: Verrucomicrobiota bacterium; assembly: GCA_019242435.1. GTDB lineage: Bacteria > Verrucomicrobiota > Verrucomicrobiia > Chthoniobacterales > JAFAMB01 > JAFAVN01. Next base: position 1,981 of record JAFAVN010000046.1, read on the forward strand.
GAGCTCTCTCGCGGCATTGTTCGATTTCACACCGCGCATCTCAAACAGCCGCTCGAGAAAATTCAACAGGCGCGCGGCATCTTGCAATTCCTGGCTAACTCCACGCCAACCGAAGACGCGTACATCAAGGTCCTGAAGTCAGAATTTGAGCGGGTTGTAAAATATCGGGATGAAGCATTCTTTCACGATGACCTGAGTGAAACCAATCAGGCATTTTACTTCCATGAATTTATGAGGGATGCCGGCCGTCATGGTCTGCAGTTCCTTGGTGAATCCAGCCCGAATGAAGTGGACCCTGGAAAAGTCACCGCAGAGGTGCTCAGCGAATTGGACGCATTGCAAGGGAGCGCGGAGATAGTTCGCGAACAATACAAGGATTTCGTTCGGGGCTGCGGTTTCCGGCGAACGCTTCTTTGCCATCAGGAGGTTCGGCTAACGCCGGCCCGCGTGCCGGAAAAAATCAAAGAGCTCCATCTTTCGTGCGATGCTTTGCCAGTCCAATCCAACGGAAATGGCGCTAGTAGCTTGACACTTTTCCGCCGGCCTGACGGCGGCGAGATCGAAACCGAGCATCCACTAATCGCCGCAGCTCTGAAAGTTATCTGTTCAGAATGGCCATGTACGATTCCGTTTTCTGTGGCTATTGACCGCGCGAAATCTTCGCTTTCGGGCAACCTGGCGGCCAGCCCGCTAGATAACGATGCCACAGCGCCCGAGGAGGCATTACTGAAAGCTTACGAAAGCGGTTTCCTGCAGTTGCATGTGCTCCCCCGGTTAGTCGTCAACCGGGTGAACAAACATCCCGTAAGCAGCGGATTGGCCCGATTCCAATTGAAACGGGGTTCATTCGCGACTAGTCAGCTTCACAAATTCGTCAGATTAGAAGACCCAGTCAGCCGCCGCCTGGTGCAACTGCTCGATGGAAGTCGTGACATTGAGTCCGTACTCCGCGCGTTAATCTTGTCTATCAGGTCAGACTCGGTGGAACTTTGCGAGAACGGGTTGCCTCTCACCGATCCCGAACGAATCTCAGACGCCGTGGAGCGCGGATTTCCCCAAGTTATGCGGGGCCTGGTGAGGGAGGGGTTGCTTGTAGGATGATTTAAAATTAACTTTTTTTTAAGAAATTGATTATGCCTCCAGCTGCGCGAGTGACTGATCCAGTCGAGCATCCAATTCCGCCGATCTTGAATCCCGGCCCAGGCAGCGAGAATGTACTAATTGGTTCTCTGCCGGCATGGCGCGGCATTCCCGCAGCTGCCGCGGCAGGGCTCGAGTCGGAAAAGGCGGTTTCGGATGCGGCCATTCAAACCGCTGAAGCTGCTACCCTGGCGGCCGCCGGCACTCCGGGAGCGCCTGCGGCCGAAGCTGCCGAGCAAGCTACCAAGGCGACTGCGGCTGCAACCATGGGTGCGGCGATCACTTCTGCGGCCGGAGGAGCGGATATTCACAGCTGTGAGACTCCGCTTCCCGCTCCCCCGCACGGACCGGGAGTAGTGATTGACGCCAGTCCTACGGTCCTGATTAATAATCTTCCGGCGGCACGCATGGGTGACACTATTCTTGAAGCGGTCGGTCCTCCGAACAGTATCGCCATGGGATGCCCAACGGTGATCATCGGAGAATGATTCCTAACGACATTCGTCCGAGTCAGCTTAGCTCGGAGCAAATCCGCTCGATTCAGCTGCAGCTTAAAGAAGAGGGTTATGATCTTGGACCCATCGACGGTGTTTGGGGGCCGCGCACAACCGGTGCCTACGACACTTTCCTTAGCCGGGCACATAATCATATCGCCATCCCTTCAACTGGTGAGCGAATTCAAGGTTTACCTTGGTATCCAGCGCTCAGGTCCGAATACGAACGACTCTTCGCTGGTTGTAAGGTGCTGGACCGGCGCCGATCCGAGGTGCAGAAACTGGTGGATCGCATTCTAGCGAATCGGCCGCGTTATGACGCTGCCGGTAAACCTTTAGGTACGCCTTGGTGGGTTATTGGTGCGCTTCACGCGATGGAAGCCGGGCTGAACTTTCATACGCACCTGCACAATGGCGATCCCTTGACCCAACGTACTGTCCAGGTGCCGTCAGGTCGCCCGAAAGAAGGTAATCCTCCTTTCGCCTGGGAGTTTTCAGCTACCGACGCTCTAAAAATGCATGGTTTTCATGCATGGCGGGACTGGTCGATCGCTGGAGCTCTTTATAAGGCAGAACAATTTAATGGTTGGGGTGTCCGTAGATTCCACGCGAGTTCCGGACCAACCGCGTATCTGTGGAGCTATACGAATATCTATCGGGGCGGCAAATACATAAGAGATGGTGTTTGGAGTGCAACTGCCATAAGTCAGCAGCCGGGAGTTGCCGCGATATTGCGCTTGCTGGCAGATCGCGGTCTGATTACTAAATGAGTCTCCATTTCTCACAGATGCGGGGCTTTGCTACCTTGTTGAAATGCTCATCTGTGAAAAATGCAGGCTAAAGCGATCCTGGTTCCAGATAAAGGTCAGCAAGCTTTTTCTGAGTTTTTTATCTCTAGCGGCCGCTTTGACGGTTAACTCTCCGGTATTCGCAGCCGATAAGCCGAAAGAAACTGCAGAAAATTCCGGCGCCCCCGATGTCAGTTATCCGCTCGACGAGTTTTTAGATCAATGCCTTGCGCAGCCCAACCACGGCGCGACCACCAGCCAGGTGGAATGCACGAAGCAGGCGGCGCAATTATGGGACCAGCAGATGAATCAGGACTATCAGCGGCTCAGCCATAGCCTCTGCCCGAAAGCCCAAACGTTATTGCAAGATGCTCAGCGCTGCTGGTTACGGTATCGCGACGCGGATCAAGCTTTGATCGATGCAGTTTACGAAATGACTAGCGGGACGATGTATGCTCCTATGCAAGCTTACTCGCGCTTGCGCCTGGTTCGCGAACGAAGCCTGGTGCTCAAGAGTTATCTTAGCGTTTTGACAAACTCAAAGGCTCGCAAAGATCTTCCGAGGGCCGGTAAAGTTAGGGAAGACGTGGAAAATTCAGGAAGCCCAGAGGTTAATTATCCGCTGGACGAAACCCTTGACCATTATGTCGATCAGCACCTGGCGCCAAGCGAACAAGCCTCATGGGTGGAGGAACTTGTGGGCAAGTGGGACGAAGCAATGAACACCGCTTACCAGAAACTGATGGTGCTGCTCCCAGCAAAGGCGCCACTTATAGAGGCGCAACGGGTTTGGATTGTGTTCCGGGACGCTGAATATCCATTGATTGACTCGATATACGAAAAATTGCCTTTGGAAGAATACCGGGCCCTTCACGCCTATGCCCGTCTGCGGCTAACGCGAGAAAGAACTCTGTTACTGAAAAAATATCTGGCGCTTACGTCAGTCTCGCTCTCTTCGGGCCAGTAACCAGAAAGAGGCGCCGAACGCCACGAGCGTCCATGAGACCAGTGAGAAATAGCCGACGAATAGCGGGCGGATGTCGGTGTAGATCGTACCGTTTAGTAGGTCTTGCCCGGTTTGCGCCCGATACCACTCATTAGTGTTCCAGAAGGGAGTTCGGTATTTGGTGATGAGACCTCCAGTGATTTTCTGGTCTAAAAGAAGGCTCACATCGGAAATCCGCTCTGAGGCAAAGCTTGGCATGATCTGACTTATCCTCAGCACCGGCTGCGACATATCTTTAGCTGGCGGACTAAATCCGGAGAAAACAATTTGCGGAATCAGGAACAGAGGAACTAACATTACCGCCTGAACGGCAGACCTGGCAAAGGCTGAAATAGTCAATCCGATTCCCGTCGCAGCGAATGCCAACAAGACTAGGCCGATCAGTTGCCACTGAGCCATGCCGGCGATGCCCATCCTTAAGGCCGCGATCGTGACATATAAGAGCAGCGACTGGATTACCGTTATTCCCCCTAACCAGAGAAATTTGCTGGCCAGATAGCTTGAGCGACTCAGGCCAACCAACCGTTCCCGGCGATAGATTGGCAACTCTCGAACGATTTCTTGGGCCGAATTACTGGACCCGAACCAGAGAGTGGCAACATAGACATAAAATTGGGTCAACGGAGCATCGGTGGTCGCCCAGGCAACCAACGTTCCGATGACGATCGGCTGCGCCAGCAGCATGATTAAGTTCTTGGCATCGGACCGAAAGATCGCAAATTGTCGTTCTAACAAAATAGGCAGCGAGAACGCTCTTCTCGCCGTGGTCAATGGGATCGGCGGCTTTTTGGTTTCGGATTCGCTAGGGAGCAAAGGTTCAGGTTTGGGAAGTGGCTGCTCACTGGTCTGGAGAGCACCGTACAGCGACGCCAGCCGCGAGACCCCAAATTTAGATTGGGCTTCTTCCGGCGAGCCTTGGAATGCAACGTAGCCTTTTGAAAGAATTACGATCTGGTCCATCAGGTAAACGTTTTCCATCACATGCGTGGTGCAGACGACTGTGCAACCGTTATCGGCAAGGCCCCGTAACAACTCCATCACTTTGAATTCGGCAAGCGGATCCAGACCAGATGTTGGTTCGTCCAGGAACAAAATCGGAGGCCGGCTGAGCAACTCGACACCGACACTTACTCTTTTTCGCTGGCCGCCTGAGAGTCGGTGGATCTTCAGACTCGCTCGGTCAGCAAGTCCCAGGTCCGAGATGGTGCGGCCCACCAATTTGGCGATTTCCGAGCGTGGTGTCCCAGCCGGCAGGCGCAGGCGGGCGGCGAATGTCAAAGCCTCGGAAGCGCTAAGGTCGGTGTGAACAATGTCGTCCTGGGGGACGTACCCAAAAAGCGAGCGCAGCCGGTTCAGGTCTTTGTAGAAATCAGTATCATCAATAAGAATCTTTCCGCTGTCAGCTGGTCGAAGGCCGCTCAAGGCATTCAGTAACGTCGTCTTTCCGGCCCCGCTGGGACCGAGGATTCCGATGAGTTGGCCCGGTTCAGCGAGAAAACTAGCTCTGGTTAAGATCGGCCCGTTTTCCGCCTGCTTGGTTAAGCCGGCGGCAACGATTCGCCCCACTGCGAACCGGCGAACACGACGGAGGCTCCTTCCATCGTACAAAAAGAAAAAGGGGCCCAACTGCACCTGGTCGCCAATAACTAGCTCATGTTCGTCAAAGCGCCGCCCATTAACAAACGACCCGGTTTTACTATTGAGATCCTGTAGACGATAGCCGCCGGGTCCAGTTTTGATGGTGGCATGCCGGCGCGAGACCAACGGATCGTCCAGACGAACGTCAACATCATCGCCGCGGCCAAATATCAGATCTGCATTCAGCGGGATAATTTCAGTACGCTCCCCCTTATAGGAAACGGCGCCAACCGGGCCTACAACACCTGCGCCGGGCGTCTTCTCCGGACCAAAGGCTAAAGTGACCGATCCCACGCGGATCTGGTCGCCCCGCCGAAGTGCTGTACGACCGGAGATGTGCTTTCCGTTCACGGCTGTGCCGCGCCGGCTCCCAAGATCTTCAATGAACCAGGTTTCACCTTGCCGTTGGATTCGACAATGGCGTCGAGAGACTTCCGGATGATTCAGGATCAGATCGGAATCCGAAGCGCGACCCACTACCACACTCTCGCTGGTAAGGACCTCGGAACGCGGCGGAAGGCCTGAGAGAATTGAGATCTGCGTTTCCACGTCTTTGGCCAGAGCCGGGCCGTATTTTAAAGTCAAGTGGTGGTGCTATTGAACTAACTAGAACCAACTCACAAGCAAGTTGGTGGCTGCAGTCGCGGGTTGGTCGTTACGGCTGCCCCGCCCACACCTCCACGGTCCGATTCCTGGCGAATCCATGTGGATCGAAAAGGTCGGTTCCACCCATCGGAACCGCATGCAATTCATTTAGTACACCACACCTGGTGACCAGAATCTCCACGACTGCTTCCGCCCGCCTGTAAGAAAGATCAAGATTTTTCTGATTATCTCCCTGCAGATCGGCGTAACCAAGAACCGCTAGAACGATTTTTGGGTCTTTCAGAAGCTGTTTAACCTGAGATGTATTCACTTGCGACATAATCACCGCTACATCATCTGGGGATAGGTTCGATACGCTGGTAGGGAAGGAAACAACGGCGAGTCGTCCCATCTTTTTGGCGCTCTGCACCTCCTCGATAATGGTATCCTTCTGGATCTGCGAAAGCGTCGGCTGCAGTTGGATTCGCTTCATGATGGCGGTCTTAACCTGCTCGAGTCCTTCGCCCGTCAGGTCCAAATTAATCGGAGTTCCAGCAGTTTCGGGGGGTGGAGACGTTGGAGTGGCAGTTGGGGCCGGGGTCGGGGTTGGGGTTGGCGTTTCGGTCGGGGTGGGGCTTGGGGTTGGGGTTGGAGTCGGAGTCGGAATTGGTGTTTGTACCGGGGTAGGCGAGAGCAGCACCAAAGTCTTATTACCCGAACGCGTAGAGCTAACCAGCGTCCATAGGATTGCGCCGATAGCCAGTAGCAAGACGACGGCTACGCCCGCAATAAGAACGGTCGGCAATGAAGAATCCCTCTTCTGGGCGACCGGTTCCAATGGCGAGCCGCACTCAGGGCAGCGAAAGTCCTTGGTTACGACATTAATTTGTTCGTTCCGATAAGCTAGCTTACAGCCAGAATAATTTGTGCATTTGCCGATGCGTTTAGGCATAAGAAGAGGGCTTGATGCTATTGAGAGGAGGTCGAATGTTGCAGGTCACTAACAATTTATAAAGTTGTAACAGGTCTCGCGGTCAAGCTTAATCTCCAACCGCCGTTATTTGAATGGCCACCAGTGCCGAGTCAGCCGCCCTTTAACCGGCTCAATTATTCCCTGTGCAAATGATCGCAAATAGACTTTGGCCGCGAGACGGACGTCCGCCGTTCGCCGGTCGGTTTCGGGCGGCAGTGTCATTGGAAGGCCGCCCTCGGAGGCCCGCAAGCAGAAGAGGTCTCCGCCCACAGGTTCGCCCGCGATAATATCTACCGGCCCTAAGCCGGCGGATGCTAGTGTCAGACAAGGAAGACGAAGACCGAGCCAAGTCTCCAGATAACCCGCCCAGAACTCCAGGCTTTCTTTCGGCCGTGGCGAAATTGCCGGTACGCGAAAATGCGCGCTGCCGTCCCCGTCTCGAGCGCCCTGCCTTTGGTAGTTTTTTACTCCCTGCGAAAGAGCAATCATTCCGTTTAAAATCGCTTCCTCTCTTTCCTGGAGCAGGTCGTACAGCTTGTTCTCCGGATCCGAATTTGAAAACCAGTCTGAGCGGAGTTTAACCTGGGTTTCCTCAAACATGTGGCGGAATTTTTGCTGTTCGTTGGTCGCGCGGCAAGCACCTCCGAGTTGCTCCACTGACGTCAAAAAGTTACGGGCCGCTCGCCATCCGTTTAGCGGTATCTGCAGACAGATGATCATTGGGAAATAGCCGCGCCCCTTGCCGTCAATCGAGGCCCAGATCCCGCCAACAACCGACTGCGCCTCGCGGCTCCAAACAAAGCGATGGTCAAATTCCAGGGCTCGCCCACTCTCCTCCAGTCGATTCCAAGCGCCAGATGAGACCTGGCTGGCAATTCCCTCGGAGTACAGAATGCGCTTAACGATCACAAGGGACTCAGTAGTTAGTCCGACGTCGTCTATGTGGTCGTTCCAGGCTGGGTGTTTACCAAAGCCGGCTAACTGGATCGAGTGAATCAACCGGTCGCGAAGGAAGATCTTGAGAAAGCGATTCATTGCCCTGCTACCTCTCGGAGACCCAAGCTATCAATGGTTGGCCAGGCATCCAACGCAGGAAGCGGCGACTCAAAGGACAGTTGAACCCAAACCGCGGTTGGTTCCCCCGGTTTCAGTGAGATTCGCCAAGTTTGCCCCACATCCACCGGTTTACCGGCGAAGCAACCTAATAAACGCAACGCCGACCAGTTCTGACCGCAGTCAATCTTTTCCGCTCCAATGCCCGTTGGCGTATGAAATACTCGAAAATGGAACCCGTCGTTGACCCGAAACCTTCCGAGCGAGACGTCACTTTCGGTATTTAACCCTACTAGACCACTGCTCCCGGACTTGCCACCGGAGACAAGCTGGATGGCATTCCAGTTCCGCGGATTGTAATTTAGGCCTGGCAAGGGTGTTGCCACCTCTGGAGCGTTAGTAAACACTTTGTTTAATAGCGAACGATTGTCGGGCTCCACGATCGGTGCCGGGGTTGGCGTGGCGGCATAATCGGGACCGGATAGCTGGCGCTGAGCCTGACCATTCAGCAGCGTAACCGCAACGATCGATAAAGAACCGTCCGGCTTAAGAAGAGCATCCAATATCCGGTATATTGGGCTGAGTCCTTTTGTAAAATCCGTGAGCGGCTGGCGCGACCCGGTTTCCATCTTCGTTACTATGTCTGATTGAAGATCTTGATGGATGAGCGCAAGAACCGCCTTAATCTTTTTCACCTGATCGCTGGTCATGGCCTGGCCGTCCGCTGACGGAGGCCAGAGTAACGGGAAACGCACCTGAGATCGCAATAATCCCCTCACCTGGCGCAGGTATTGGCGCGCGAAAATCTCGCGTTGAGTATCTTCTGTTCTGCGCAGCAAATACGTACAGGTGGTAGTAAACTGCTCTTTCAACTTACCCTGGTAATCGGCGACCTTTCCGCGAAGCACTCCCAGCGCAGCCAACAATTGCTCAAGTGGTTTCCAGCTCTGGCCAATGAGAGCCATTTTTTCGGAGTAATGATGCTCCGGCGCTCCTGCCCGGCATTGTTGATACAGATCCCAGCGCCGGAGGTAAACCGGCTGTTTATTCCCACCAGGTGTAAGCACTGACTCATCCAGCGCTTTGAATTCGTCTACCTGCTGTTGGCTAATCGTGCTGGCAACTTGGGTTTTAAGCTGCTGGGTCACGTCTAACAGTTTTGCTTTGATGTCCCGCAGCAGGGCGTAACCGGGCTCATCCTGCTGCTTTGATTCCAGCACCTTGGTAATTGATTTCTTGTTCGAATCCTCCGTTGGCAGCACTCGTTCAATGTCGCTGAGGATCGAAGAGATCTGATCAAAGCGGGACTGGTACTCACCGCTCAGATTCTGATAGGCTACCGTCAGGGTTTCAGGCCTGTCCTCGAAAAGTCCCGATTGCCTCGCTGCCGCCAGCTTCTCTTCCAGCGCGATCTTATTAGCCTGCAACTTGTCGAGCACGGTTGCCACTTCCTGATCGCTGGTTGCCGGATCATCCTTGATGCTGGCCTTCGCAGAGAGTTCGATTTCCGTCGCCTGGTAGTCTCGCACGGTTGTGGCCAGATCCGCCAACAGTTGCAAGTCTTTCGTTCGATTCTGGATTCTATTGCGAGCATCCGCTAACAGGCGCTCAATGCCAAATCTAATAGCCGTATTATCACGAAGCGTAGTGCCGCCGCCAGCCCATTTCGGCGGCCATTTACCGCGACCATCCTGATTCTCGGTATAAGTCCAATTCATCGTTTCAACCAGTCGCCCGGCGTCGCGCTGATCGGCCACGTATTCCACAAGCGGAAGAATGAAGTTTTGTCCCGGAGCGTTTTCCACTGTTACTCCTGACCTCTGCCCGCTCGCCACCAAGCCGGTCTCGATGCGAATTAATTCTGCCAGAGCTTTAGTTTCCAAAGCACGAACCCGCTCAGCCGGACGCGGATCCGGTTTCCCGTTCTCAGGCGAATCCGGACTGCTTTCGCTCATCTTTCGCCGGGTAGCGTCCAGGAGCGGTTTCACCACGCTGTCCTCGAACAGAATCCGTTGCGCCCGCTGGCGGTCCCGATCCGGATCAGAGCCGCCAACCGCGAAAACTCGAAAGACCAGCGGGACAGCGAGCGATTCCGCCGCCAGCTCGCGCAATGCGGAGTGATAATCGGTAAGGCTCAAATTTTCATCATGAAAGTCCGCCTGAGTCTGCTCCGTGAGACCAGGTCCAACGGGTTGGTCTCCCTCATAATGAAACAGCAAGCTGCCAGCAGGATCGGCCGTCACGATTGGATGCCAGATCCCGTTGCTCCATCCTTCTGTGGCGCGAGCCCAAAACCCGCTTTGAGCTAGTACTCGTTGCCGAAGAGAGTTATAGCCCAGCAATCCAAACAGCAATAGCGCCGCCAGCCCAATTGCGCCGCTGCCAAAGAGCAGCAATTTGCGACGTAAGAGCAACTGATCAACCCTGCTCGCTCGAGTAACCAGCCCGTCTTCGCGAAAGATTTTATCGAGAAACAGATCTCGAAGAAAGAAGGAGTGCTCTCTTTCCCAGGCGCGGCCGGTTGGCAACTGATCGACTGGCAGCCCCATGGCCTCGGCAAGTTCCTCGTCCAGGGCTGTTCCCTCCCGCATAGAAGAGGTAAAATAAATTCCTCGCAGGAAGAGCGGACGCGATGTCCATTCACCGGCAACAAAGATCGTTTCTAAATAGTGCCGCAGCTTCGGCGCCAATGCATGCAGACTGTGTGGAAACTCATAAAGACGATCTACCTCGTCCGCACGACGACCGCCTGTCTCGCGAGGGAGCGGGTCCAATAGGAGCGCAAAACGCCGCCGCCAAAGCCGCTTCACTACCGTTTGGAGATGGTCTTCGACCAGTTCAGGCCTGAACGGGGCGTCCAGGGGGGCCGGGTTCGACCATCCCAGCATTTGCCGCTGCGCACGGGCGTCATCGAAATTAGCAAAAAACTCGCGAAATCCATTGATGAGATCGCATTTCGTGACCAGGACGAACACCGGAAAGCGGACATCGAGCTCACGCTGAATTACCTCTAGTTGGCGCGCGATTTTGCCGGCCTTCTGTTCCATTTTCTCCGGAGAATCGCGGATGAGGCTCTCAACTGGGATCGTAAGCAACAGCCCATTAACCGGACAGTTTGGCCGATGCTTCTTCAGCAGCTGCAGAAAAGCGTTCCATTCGCTGATATTTCCGGGTTCGATATCCTCAAAGATCAGGCGGCCAGCGGTATCAAGAATCACCGCGTAGTTAGTGAACCACCAGTTCATGTTGATGGTCCCTCCAACTCCCTGGAATTCGTCCTGCAGTCCCGGAGGAAATCCCACTTGAGAATGGCGAATCGCCTCAGTTTTTCCCGAGCCCGGTTCTCCGACCATCACGTACCAAGGCAGACCGTAAAAATCTTTCCCCGCCGTTTCGAACTTCTCTATACCGCGTGCGAAATTCCGGCGTAAATCTTCGAGTCTGCCGCGTAGTGCCGGATCAGTTACTCCTCGGTTAGCCGCCGTGGCCATTACTTCGCCCCGCATTTCCGCTGCTCGCCGGCGACGCACCCAATGAACCAGCAGCAGGTAGAGACCAAGGATTAGCGCCAGGAAAAAGATTCCCAGCGCGACGATCAACGCGACGTGTGGACCAAAGAAAGCAGCAAAACCAACAATCGTTGTGGCCAACAGGATCAGGATGACCACCTTGACCCACGTAGCTAACCCGGAAAACGCGTTAAAAAGATAGGCAAGCTCTTTCACACTAGCTGCTACGCCTTATAGAAGTTACTGCTCACTTGGAAATTTCTTGTGACGCGATCGCGTTCACCGAATCAGTTAAAGACAACGATGCTGCCCGAAACAGATAGGTCTCCACCGTCAAGACGATCAGACAGAGACCCACAAAGATCACCGCAATAGCACCAATGCCGAGGCCCGGCCGCTGAATCAGGTCGCGAGTATCAACCCCAAGGTAAGCTTCTGGACAGATTTTTGTGGATTGGTCAGTATCCATGGCGAGACGGATCCTTCGGCTGATGTCAATCATCTTGCCACGCAGGTATTCAGGCTGACCCGCATACCAGCCAGTGAAGCCAAGTCCGAGACAGGTGTAAAAGATTAGTAAGCGCTCGCTTGCCTCTTCGCTTGGGTCGTTGAGTGTTTCATCGAGAAGATCGAAAAACTTTTCGTCACCCGCTAATTCTTTACGCTCATAGGCAAGTCTATTCTGATGCCAGGCCGCAGATACGTTTAATCCGCATTCGGCGATCATCGAATCGACAAAGAAAATGAGTGGCAGTTCAAGCTTCTGCCACTGTGGCGCCAGTCGTGAATCTGCGTTCGCTCGCCTTTCTATTTCGGCGAAAAGCTCTTTGATTTCTAAACGGAGATTCTCCGGGTCAAGCGCCGCGCTAACACTGGCGCCTTTCCGCCCTAGTCGATTAAGTAAGCAAACCTTTTTGAATAAAGGCTCGCACAATTCAAGCAAGATCATGGTTGTTCTCGCGGGAGAGTCATGTAAAGCGTAATCTCATAGTCTGCAGAGTCGTTACCGCTCCATCGGACTACAGCGACTCTTTCCGCTTGGATCTGCTGCCAGTTTCGCGAACTCTGTCCACGCAGCAGTCTAAAAAAATAAAGCCCTGATTGAGCAGGCAACTCCAGAGGCGGGAATCGCTCCTCCTTGAGTACAACACCACGGATAGCCCGGCTGGCAATGCTCTGCGGCATCAATTTGAATCGATCACCGTCCTCTACCAGACGCGCCAGCGTTCGAGGATCTTCTTTCGTACGAATACCGAGAAAATAGTCGGTTGGCCGCGATAAATGTTCGTCAGTGAGCACTGCACTGAGCAATCCGTTTACGTTTGTGAACGGCACCTTCAGGTAGCTTGGTGCGACGCTGCCCCTTAACAATTGCCGAACCTTGGCAGCCAATTCGCTGAAGATCGGATACGGATTATCGTGGTTGTATGGTGCAGTCTCGAACAGATCTCGATCTGGATGAAGAGCAGCCAGCTCACCCATCAGCTCTCGCAGCACGACATAAATCTCGAACGGAGCAACGTTTGAAGTCTCGATCAGGGTTTCGAGCCGGGCGCCGTACCGGTTTAAACTTCGTAGCCGCATGATCTGTTCAAACTGGATGCCTCGCATAGTGTCGATGCTGAACCCGCCCCGAGTTACCTGGACCACTAGCTCCTGCCGGCTGGCCAGTACCTGGTTGCTCAAATCCCGTACTAATTCCTTGAGTGTCGTCGAACCATTCAAAACTAAGCAAGGTCCTACGAATTCAGGGTCTTGCTGCGGTAATCCGACATCCTCGCCAGCCGCCCTGGTAACTCGTAGCAGTGGAATCACTTCAAGGTCTGACCGATCATCGTCTTCCAGCAGCAAACGCGCGTTAAGACGCCGCAACAACATCGCTTTTACGTTTTCGCCGGTATTTTCGTCAGCAACTTCGCTTTCGATAACGCGGTAGAGAATTTTTGCCCGGGCGTCCATCGTCTGCCCCGGGGGCACGCAGTTGGCGCGAGCGTTCAGCCAAAGCGGCAAACCCAGATAGACCACAAAACGCCCCCGTGACTCAAAGGCCTGTTTGATGTCGAGGGCCGGCAATTCTGCATCCTCTGGAAATCGAATTTCCTCGCCAGTTGGCATGACGGCATGAAGATGATCGAATCGGATCCGCATGTTCTCCAGATCGTCGGTAGACACCCGCGCCTCAACTAACCCGTATGGATATGCCCAATTCAGACGCCTTTCCGCTGAATCCCTGTCAGTGAGACTTCGCTGGAGGCGCTGAAGATGGTGCGGCAATAGAAACAAACCTTCGTGCCAATGAACCTGCATACGAAATTCGCTTAAGATCGGGCAAGGGCCATATGTTAGAGTTCTGCATCCTCGCGTTTTCTTCCTGAAGCTACCTCTTCCGTATAGCGGACGATGGCGTCTACGATCTGCTTTTCTACGGCTGGGCCGTTCAGTTCATTGGCCAATACCACATATCGGCGCCAGCACTTCTGCTCCACGTTGCTGAGAAAGCCGGATGAAGCCGCATCTACAGTTGAACGGATCTTCTCCGGCGCGAAGGTTTCAAGATGACGCCGCGCAAAGGTCTCTCCGACTGTCCCAATTGCCGATAACAGGCCCGCCAAAAGCTGGCGTGTCCTCTCCAGCATTTGAGTTATCTGCAGGGTGGCGACTTCGCGGTCTCCAGAGACGTACCGGCCAATGATTCGCCGACAGCCTTCCCCGGATGGCCGGCGGACGACAGATTTAGGCGCAATGGTCTTCCACAAATTCCAGGTTACCTGGTCTAAAGCCGCCACCGTTTCTAGAAGCGCAGCCAGCAGTTTGTTCATCCGCTCTTCATCGAGCGCTTGGTCGGGGTTCAGCCCGAGTTTTCCGCGAAGCTCTGGCGGCAGATCGAGACCCCGATCCGGTTCCCCCAGCAAGCCAAGGGATCGGAACCTCTCCGCTAACCGGGCTTTACCTTCTTCCGTGAACTCAGCAGCCCGGCCGAGCAGTTCTTCCACCAGTTCCTCAACCGTTCTCTTGACGGGCTCGATGGGCGCCGGCGCTGTATTGGCCGGAACTATCCCGATCCGTTCCGGCCCGGGAAAGCGAAGCGCCAGCGCATCCAAATATGCTGCTCGCCTGTTGTCCACCACGTTTTTCAGCGAGCGCTCAATCTCTTCCGCCAGATATTCCTGCCGGGTAGCCGCCGAATCGTCAGCGAAACTGGTTTGCAGCATCCTCAGCCGTGCAGCTACCTCTTGGGCCCACGAAACAGCCTCAGATTGCATAGGTTATGTGGCGAGTTGGCCCCATTAAAATTTCAGCCTCCATCGAATTCCGGACGACCTTGCCGATACTACTCATTAGTATCTTACTAACGCAATTCGAAACCCTGGTTACAGGGGAACGTTGCTCTGCGAAATTTTGTGCACAACTATAAAGATCTGGCTCCGACGGAGCCCGGCTCACCGGTCCCCCTACGCCCCTGGGAGGACTGGCCGATCGTATCCCGCACGTAATGAATCG
>JAFAVN010000337.1 GCA_019242435.1 Verrucomicrobiota bacterium
TCCGATCACGGCACAGAAAATCATGGCGCTCAGCATCACGATGCCGGTACCGGCAAAGATCGGAATGAAGGTGTGGGTGGAGATAGCGCTGAATTTATCCAGCTGCCAAAACGAGTAGACCAGGCCGGTTGCGGCGAAGCCACCGTAAGCTCCCAGCATGTACACGTCACCGTGAGCGAAGTTGATGAACCGTAAGACGCCGTAGACCATCGTGTAGCCAAGCGCGATCAGAGCATAGATCGAGCCCAGCGAAAGCCCATTCAGCAATTGTTGGATAAAAAGAATTACTTGTGACATTCGGTTTTTCGTCCCTTACCTCACTAACAGCACAGAGAGCTTGGTGGTCAGACTCTTAAACTCAAATTCAAATTCTTGCGTTTGTGCGCTCTGTGCTCTGCGGCGAATTTCCTGGTTCATGGTAAAACACGCTCGACCATTTTGAATCGTCCGTTTGCGATCGTTAAAATTACTCCTGGTTTAGTTGCGTTTCGTTGATTGTCCAAAGAGATATTTCCCGTCACGCCAGGAAAATCTTTGGTTGCAGCCAACGCGTCCCGAATCTTTGTCGGGTCCGATGTGCCGGCTCGTCGGATCGCATCGGCTAGAAGCCCGGCGCCATCGTACCACAGAGCTGCCAGCGCATCCGGTGCAACTCCGTATCGAGCGCGATACGCCTGGGCGAACCGTTGCACGGTGGCCGACGGATCATCCGGTGAAAAGTGGTTGGTGTAGAAATCTCCTTCCGCACTTTTGCCTGCGACAGAGAGCAACGACGGGCTATCCCATCCTTCCCCACCCACAAATGGTGCAGTGATGCCAAGCTGGCGCGCCTCTCGTAAGATTAACGCAACCTCCGTGTAATAGGCCGGAAGAAAGATCACATCGGGCCGGGCGTTCTTTAGCGAGGAAAGTTGAGCCCGAAAATCCGTATCCCCGCTGCTGAAGCTAAGTTCCTCGACCACGACTCCCCCGCTCTGCTGATAGTACTGCTTCAACTCTGCGGTCACTCCGATGCTATAATCCTGTTTAATATCGGTCAAAATGACGGCTCGACGGGCATGCAGATGCTCAATCGCAAAACGGGCCATAATCCGCCCGGTAAAAGGATCCGTGAAACAGCTTCTAAAAACGTAATCGCCTGCTTTAGTGATGGCGACGTTCGTCGCCGTGGGAGTCAATAGGGGAACATGCGCTGCCTGGGCTAATGGGGCCGCTTCCAGTGTAGCCGAAGACGTCAGATCCCCTAGAATGGCGACCACGTGGTCTTCAGAGAGAAATTTTCGAGCAATTCTCGCCGTCTCACCTGCTTTGGAACCATTGTCGTCAACGATCAATTCGATCGGTTGCCCCAACACCCCGCCAGCCGCATTGACTGCATCAATCGCCATCCTTGCACCCCGGATACTGGAAACCCCAAACGTGGATAAGCCGCCGCTAATGCAACTGACCGCCCCAATCTTAACCTGAGCAAGTCCCGGCGAAACCAGTAGAAAGGAAATAGAAATAGCCGCAAAAGAACGCAAAGAGCACAAAGAAGAACCACCACTGAAGCCGAATCGATGGGGAAAACGGGAGTACTTTTGCCGATGGGTGAGGCCATGCATGACATCACCAGCGTTCCTCCGGATCAACTATAGACCCTTCTTTGCGTTCTTTGCGCTCTTTTGCGGCTATTCCAATTCACAGCCTAGCTTTTCTTCGGCTCGACCGTCTGGTGAAAATGCACCGCGCCGTCCTTGATCGTAAGGATCACGGCAGGTTTATCCGCGTTGCGCTCCGCGTTGATCGTGATGTTACCAGTTACACCGGGAAAATTCTTGGTACTGGCAATCGCGTCGCGCAGCTTTTGTGAATCGGTCCCGCCTGCCCGCTTAATGGCGTCCGCCAAGAGGTTGACCGCGTCGTAACCGAGTGCCGCAAACGCGTCGGGAGTCTTATTGTATTTCTTTTTATACTTCTGAACAAAATCCTGAACTGCCGGGGAGGTGTTTTCGGTCGAAAAATGGGTCGAGTAAAAGGAGCCTTCAATCGCTTTCCCGGCGACCGGTATCAAAGAGGAACCGTCCCAACCGTCGCCGCCGACAAAAGTGGATTTAATCCCTAGCTGTCTGGCCTGGCGAATAATCAGTGACGCCTCGGGATAATACCCGGTGATGATGATGGCATCGGGATTCGCCGACTTGATATCGGTCAACTGGGCCCGGAAATCTTTGTCACCAGAGCTGTAGCTCTGTTCTTTGACCACCTGCCCTCCATTTTTCAGAAAATAATCCTTGGCGAACTGGGTCAACCCGACGCTGTAGTCCTGTTTAACGTCCGTCATGAATGCCACTTTCGATTTGTGCAGGCTTTCCATTACGAAACGAGCGATTACCACCGCCTGAAAGTCATCGATAAAACAAACTCTGAAAATGTAGTCACCAACTTGTGTCACTCTCGGGTTCGTTGCTGCCGTTGCTATCAGGGGAATCTTTGCCTCCTGGGCGATGGGTGCAGCTTCAAGGGTCTTTGAAGAAGCAACTTCCCCAATCAGAGCCTCCACATGATCCTGGGAAATCAACTTGCGAACGATGGTCGTCGTTTGTCCCTGCTTGGTTTGATTGTCCTCGACCGTGAGATCAATTTTTTTGCCGAGCACCCCTCCGGCATTGTTGATTTCTTCCACCGCCATTTGAACACCCTCATTCTGAGAGATGCCGAAACTGGCGTTGTCGCCCGTTAATGATCCAAATTCGCCGATTTTAATCGTGTCCTGGGAGAAAGCTGGCGGGCACACCCCCACCAGGAACGCGCACGCAGAAAGAAGCAGCAGACGTTTCATTCCGGCGGATATAGCGAATCAGAACGCAAAGTGCAACGCTGCTTTGCACTTCAATTGTCCTGGGTGAGGCTTGCCGGGCGATCTTTTCCACCCCGCTCGGCTCCAAGTGCGGCTCCGTATCCGGCAAAAGGAAAGGTTCGACACGGGAAGTTTGTGGCAACTCGGCCCGGCGGAGGGGTCACGAGCGGGTCGTGCTCAGCTCTGAGTTGGCGGGCGATGGAACGGATGGCGGGGGGACGCAAGATCCACTTCGGTCAACGGACTGGCAGGTCTGGACGGAACCGGTATAAAGGCAATTTGTGAATGGAGGAATGAGGTCAGCCGGTGATTGGTAAAGATTCTGGGAATTACAGGCTGGAAATTTGTTAGTTTCCGAGGATTTTACATAAACGCTATAAGTTTGTTAGTG
>JAFAVN010000402.1 GCA_019242435.1 Verrucomicrobiota bacterium
CGCCTCACGTTTTTTAAGCTACAAACAGGGTCGAGAAAAACCGGTTCCACATTTTTTTACAGAAAACGGCTCTGCTAAAAGGCCCATATGGAACGGTGAAAATCGAGACACCGCTCTTCCTGGTGGGCGCCGGCAGCGGCCGGTCCATTATCAACGGATTGTGCCTGGCCAACAATATTTATATCGATGGAATTGATGCTCCCAAGCCCCGGTTAAGCAATGTCTCTGTATCCGAGGTTCACGATCGAGAACGTGCCAGGATCAGCGGAGCGCTCTTTCACCAATCACGGATCAGCAATCACTTCCCGCCATCATTTTCGGCCGTAGACTGCCGTGGGAAAGCGATTAGATTGCGTTTTCAGCCTTTCTGGCCGGGAACAAATCGGATCGTTGAATACAGAATCCAAACGCAATTGCCAAGTTTGTGGCTCCAAAATACAGCTTGGCCTCGATTTGTGCCCAGTATGCGCGTTTCGCGCTGTACTGGAGAACGACGGGGAGACCGTCGAGTTGCCGTCTGACCCAATCCCGGACGACTCACCTGCTTCTTCGGCTCAGCTCAGGTTTGAACATTACCAGGTCGTTACCGGTGAAGATGGAACGCCCTGCGAACTGGGCCGGGGCGGCATGGGAGTGACTTATAAGGCAATCGATATCAACCTCCAAAACGTGGTCGCGTTAAAGGTTATTAACCCTCGATTTACGGCCGATGAATCAGTTCGCCGGCGATTTGTGCGAGAGGCGCGAGCGGCGGCCAGTATTCGTCATCCAAATGTTGCTTCCGTCTTCCACCTTGGGAAAAGCGGAGAGAATTATTTCTATGCGATGGAATTTGTCGAAGGCGAACCGCTTTCACAAGCGCTTAAACGTATGGGCCGCTTGGAAGCACCCATCGCCTTGCGCATCCTGACACTGGTGGCTTCCGGGTTGGAAGCGATCGCGAAACAGAATCTGGTGCATCGCGATATTAAACCAGCCAATATCATGATTAGCTGGCAAGGCGATGAGATCGCTAATGCCAAGATCATCGACCTTGGCCTGGCGAAAGGCCTGCCGCCTGAAGCCGATGCCCCCTCTGAGATCTCGCTTCAGGGAGTTTTTGTGGGGACACCAGCCTATACGAGCCCTGAGCGCTTTGCCGGTCTGGGAGCGGATATCCGCTCAGACCTGTATTCGCTCGGGATAACGCTCTGGCAAATGTTATCTGGCGAGCTCCCGCTCCAAGGTTCTTTATCGCAGCCGAATCATCAAGGGGATCACACGCCGCTTCCGCTGGAAAAGCTACCCCAGGTTCCACAGCCGATAGCTGCTTTGCTGGAGACATTGCTCCAAAAAGATCCTGCCAAGAGGTTCCAAACACCGACCGAGCTACTCCAGGCAATTCCGAAAGTGACTACGGCGCTCGAGTCACGGCGCCGGGTTACGATCGATCAATTGCGATCATCAGCCGGCGGAAGCCCAGCAAAATGGAATCCGTTGAGAGCTTTGGCCCTAGCGTTGGGCGATAGAGCTGGGCGGTCTTTTCCCTGGCTACCCGCGTTGGGATTGAGCGTGGCGGGATTGTTTCTCGCCTGGGTATTCTTCTCCGGTCATGCCGGCTTTCTACTTAACCAGCCAGGCAGCGAACCCTTGCAAACCATAAAGAGCGTCGCGGTCCTGCCATTTGATAACATTAGCGCGAATCAAGATGACGTTTACTTCGCGGACGGCGTGCAGGATGATATTCTCAATAGCTTAGCTAAGATTGCTCAACTGAAAGTCATCAGCCGCACATCGGTGATGCAATATCGGGATAATAAAAAACGTGACTTGCGTCAGATCGCTAATGCCTTGGGGGTAACGAATGTCTTGGAGGGCACGGTCCGTCGCGCCGGGAATCGGGTTCGGGTCAGCACCGAATTAGTGGATGCTAACAATGATTCCACCATTTGGGCGGACAGTTATGACCGGGAGTTAACCGACATCTTCACCATCCAAAGTGATATTGCCCAAACGGTTGCTGCTAAATTGAGTGCTCGCTTGTCCCCGCACGAAAAGAAAGGCATCGCAGAAGCGCCTACATCCGACGCCGAAGCCTATGATCTCTATCTGCGAGCGAAAGAGTTAATTGCTAACGCTGAGCTCTTCTCCATTGGAGATGAGCGGGAGAATTATTTAAACGCGATCGCTTTCCTGCAAGAAGCGGTTCGGAAGGATCCGAGGTTCGTGCTCGCCTATTGCCTGGCCGCCAGAGTGCATGATGATCTGTATATGGAATTTGATCGGTCGGCGGCGAGGCGTGCCTTGGCGGATGCGGCAGTGCAAGAAGCGACCCGTCTGCAGCCAGATCTTCCTGAAGTGCATTTAGCCGCCGCCCGGCAACTCTATGACGGCTATCGCGACTTGGAAAAGGCTCGTCTTCAGGTCGCGATGGCTGAGCGAGCTCTCCCCAATAGTTCTGATGTCTTGACACTTGGCGCCATTATTGATCGGCGACAAGGCCGATGGGACGAGTCTACCAAGCGGTTGAAAAGGGCAATGAGTCTTGACCCTAGAAACCTGGAGATCACCACTCGCGTATTCGAAAATTATTTATGCCTCCGTCGTTTTCGGGATGCTGAAGATGCGTCTAGACGACTGGTCGAACTGGGAGCTGACAAGCCCGGACTCAGGGTAAAAAGCGCGCTTTGTGCGTTTTCGGAACGCGCAGATATAGCCGACTATCGGGCCGCTCTGGAAGCCCTTCCGCCTACCGCGAAGCAAGACATTAGCTATACTTTCGATCGTATCTACTGCGCAGCACTCGATCATGATTGGACCTCGGCGAAGGAGATCCTCAGTGATACCTCACATCAGGAGCTGTTTTTTTTGTTCGGGTTGACTGTTCCCCGAGAATGTATTGAGATCTGGCTCGCAATGGCCCAAGGAGAGCGGCCTAAACCGGAGGGCAAATTTGCATTAGCAGCTGCGGAACTGAAGCAACGGTCCGATGCCGATCCGACTGACGCCAAGCTAGCAAGCGCACTCGGCATAATTGATGCCGCCTTGGGCCGGAAGGATGAGGCGATCCAGGAAGCGAAACACGCCGTGGAATTGGAACCAATAACCAAAGATGCCATGGAGGGGCCGGGCCTTCTTTACAACTTGGCTGTCGTCTATGCGCAGACCGGTGAACCTGACCTGGCGTTTCAGCAGTTAGCCATTCTTGTAAAAACACCTTCCCAATTTACAAATTACGGATATTTTAAACTGGAATGCGGGTTCGATCCGCTTCGCAAAGATCCGCGCTTCGTTAAGCTGTTAGCCCAACTGGCTCCGCGCGATTGAACTGCTGATTAGGTCTTTAATGACAGGAATCTTTAGTATCAGAACTGACTTTACTCCTTCGTCCTTATGCCAGAAGACAAACATCATCAAGCTGCAGAGGAACATAAGAACGCGGCACGACATTATGAAGATGCCGCTCACCATCACAGAGAAGCGGCTAAGCATTACGCCGACGGAAATCATGAAAAGGCAGGTTACCATGCCCATATCGCACATGGTCACCACCTCCAAGCAGTCCAGCATGCGGAAGAAGCTACCAAGCTAGGGCTAATCAGGCCCTTTCCCTGAGGCTGGATCCAGTTAGGATCCGTTCCTGTCTGGTCGCATTCAATCTGTCGCCTTATCAGGGCGTACTTCTTATTATGGTGTGTGTGTGTGTGCCCGGGGTCGAGACCCCGGGCTGAGTCTTGAGAGCAATTCGCAGAAAGGCGGATTGATCCGACACTCCCGTGTCCATAACTCCAACACTGCACTACTTCCGCCCGCAACCGGAACAAAGTTCCTGACCAGGCGTGACCGCCGACTACCCGACATACAAGTTTGGCCGGTTGCCCAGGGCGTTCGACCCGAAAGTTCCGCACCTGAGCGCGCTGATTGCTGGAAAATCGCAATCTCCGCCACCACGATTTCGGCACTGGGGTCATCACATGCCGGCAAACCTGGGGGTAATGCTTAACAATAGACTCCAGAACTGCACTTGTGCCGCCTTTTATCACGCATTGCAGGTTTGGAGCTTCAATACCGGTGAACGGTCGGCAGCGAAAATGTTAACCCCATCGGACGCCGAGGTTGAGAAGCTTTATCAGTTAGCTTGCGGATATGACCCAAACCAGCCCGGAGAAGGTCCGGGCGGCAGAGCGCAACACGTCTTGAAATATTTATTTAACCACGGCGCTCCTATAGGGCAACACGAGCGACGGAACAGGATCGTCGCTTACATCGAAGTTGATCCTCGTCATCTCGACGACGTGAAGCGAGCGATCAACGACTGCGGAGTGGTTTACATCGGGTTCCATGTTCCGGGAAATCTTGGGCCCGAAGTCCGGCATCTGCCCGACGTATGGGACGTTGATTCAGCTAACCGAAAAATTGTGGGCGGCCACGCTGTGGTGTCACCGGGTTACGATGAAGATACCTTAGATGTAATTTCGTGGGGACGGTTTTACAGAATGACCTGGGACTTTTTCTCCAGGTACGTCGAAGAAATCTATGCTATCGCCGATAAGGCCTGGGTCGAATCCACTCGCAAAACTCCCGGCGGCCTGACGTTGGGCGAGTTGGAGGAGCAAATGAGCGCTCTACGCGATGACAGATGACAAATCGCGGGAGTCTCCTTCGCTTGGCTACGGGGGCGCCCCGGTTCTCGGGCCTGCATCATCTAGGGAGAGGATCTGCGAGCACACGCTATCAGCGCCGGGTAGAAGTAGCAGCGAAGCTGCGGGACAGGTCCGGTAGGGCGAGGCCTCCGTATGCCCGGTTGCCAAGCAAGGCTGATCTTGCTCAACGATTGCTGACAAATCTATGCCGAAACGTGAGGCTAAGAAACGTGAGACGCTTTTTCGACCCTGTTTTAGCCGAGCCCAAGACTGGCT
>JAFAVN010000435.1 GCA_019242435.1 Verrucomicrobiota bacterium
CGTCCGTCCCGGATTACCTCGATGAGGGCTTCCGGATCGAAGGTCTCGAATCGCCGGTCCAGAAACTCACAACCATCAGCCAGCCGCATCGGTTCCTCGCATTATCAAATAAGAACAAATCGCACCATTCGGACCGGCGCCAATCGCTGTCAATGGAATAACGAGTTCGCGGTTTTAGGTTCTCAGCTCCTACGACCAGGATACCGGTCGAGCAAGCATCGGAAGTGTTGGCAGGCGCCGATTAATCGGTACCGGCTGATCCAGAGCCTCGGCAATAGACTCGTATAAGGCCAAAGGCGTAAACGGCTTGGACAGATACCCAAAGCCGGCTGCCCTGATTTGGGCCTCTACATCGGGATCACGCTGGCCCGTCACCACGACGACGGGTGTATCACCGCCGCCGTTCGTGCCCAGCTGATACAGCTCGTTCAAAAAATCGAATCCGTCCTGCCCAGGCATGATCAGATCTAACAGAATGATGTCTGGCCGGACTCCCTGTACCTCTTTGATCGCCGCCCGCGCATTATCAGCGAGTGTCGCAGAGGCCCCAATGAGAGATAAAAATTGGGCGATAAGCTCCCGGATCTCAGCTTCATCATCTACCACTAAAACACTGAGTTCAGGCCGGTTTATATCCATTTCGAAAACACTTCCTACAATACTGAGCTCTACTGATGATTAGTTAACGAGGCGATCGACGCAGAAGCAGGGGGGCCATGCTCGAGTGGCCAAAGTCAATAACAATCGCTCATTGAACAGGCTACCTATGTAATTGGGAAAGCGCTATCCATTTTCCGCAAATCTGCCCTAGAACAGCGCGCACTTTTTTTGTCCGGAAGCGGCTCGTTGGTTCGTCGTGCTTACGAGCAGTAAACTTTAACCTTCAATTTCAGAAACCGACCGATGACAACGAAATCAATTCCCGCTGGTTATCACACTCTAACCCCGCACCTGGTAGTAACTGGAGCGGCAAAAGCAATAGAGTTTTACAAAAAAGCCTTTAATGCTGACGAACTCGTACGGCTAGCAGGTTCCGATGGGAGATCGATCATGCATGCCGCACTTCAAATCGGGGATTCGCAGTTCTTTCTGGTTGATGAATCCCCCGCCATGTGCGCTAAAAGCCCTCTCAGTCTTGGCGGCACACCCGTGACTATCCATCGTTATGTGGAGGACGTGGATGCCGCTTTCAAACAAGCCACGGGAGCCGGTGCACAGACGGTAATGCCTCCGTCGGATATGTTCTGGGGAGACCGCTACGCGGTAATTACCGACCCGTTCGGGCACAAATGGTCGCTGGCTAGCCATAAGGAGGACCTAACTCCCGAAGAAATTGGCGAGCGTGCTCAGGCTTTCTTCCAGCAAAGTGGTGGGTGTGCGTAAGGGGACTTGCTAGCAGGTTCGAGAAAGGCCCATGATGGTAGAGGCGAGAATCTCGGCGCGCTGAAGATCTGGCTAAATCTAATGGCTTTCTCGCGCCGAGATTCTCGCCCCACCATTATGGGCTCCATTTCTATCGACGGGAATAACGGAACGGTATCGAGGTAATTTGCTGCCCCGAAGTGCATCCGCCGGCGGTTTTTGACGCGTCGGAATGCCTGCCAACCGGCACTTATTTTTTCTGCAACAAGCTTTGCCCCGTCATCGCGGCCGGCTGTGAGAGACCCAACATCTCGAGCAGAGTCGGCGCGACGTCTGCCAGAATGCCATCACTGAGCGTGTATCGATCGGCATCAGGAGCTACATACAGAAAATGCACAAGATTCGTGGTATGGGCCGTGTTTGGTGAGCCGTCCGAGTTTCGCATTAATTCGCAATTGCCATGATCAGCTGTAACCAAAGCTTTGCCATTGAGCCGCAACACCTCGCTAATAACCTCGCGAACACAATCGTCGATAGTCTCCACTGCAATTATGCCGGCTTCGACCACACCTGTGTGACCCACCATGTCAGGATTCGCGAAGTTAAGGATCACCAGATCATAATCGGCCAGGCGTTTCACCACCTCTTTAGTCACTTCCCGAGCACTCATCTCGGGCTTCAGATCGTAAGTCGCTACCTTCGGGGAAGGCACAATGACGCGGTCTTCTCGCGGGAACGGCACCTCAACACCCCCATTAAAGAAGTATGTCACATGCGGATATTTTTCGGTCTCGGCGATCCGCAATTGGCGCTTGCCGGCGTCACTGACCACCTTTCCCAGGATGTCGTCGAGTGATTGAGGCGGAAAAGCAGCCGGGCAATCGTAAGTCTCATCGTAGACCGTAAGCGTGACGTAGTTAACCTTCAAAAATGGGCCCCGGTCGAAGTCAGAAAAATCCGGGAACAGAAAAGCACGGGAGAGTTGCCTGGCGCGATCGGCGCGAAAATTGAAAAAGAAAACCACATCGCCTTCCCGGACCCTCTGCTGATTGGGCAGATCGAAAATCAATGGGTGAAGAAATTCATCCGTCTCCTGGGCGGCGTATCGTTGATGAATGGCGGCTTCGAGACTTAGATCGGTAAACTCCCCTTTGCCCCAAACGATTGCATCCCAAGCCAACTTAGTACGGTCCCACCGCTTGTCCCGGTCCATAGCGAAATATCTTCCAACCACAGTCGCTATTTTGGCGCCGGTATCGGCGACGCCCTTCTGAACCGCTCGGAGATAGTCGGCTCCGCCGGTTGGTGAGGTATCTCGTCCATCGGTAATGGCGTGAATCAATACATCATGTACACCGGCATTGGCGGCAGAGTGCGTCAGCGCAATCAGATGGTCCTGATGGCTATGGACGCCCCCATCTGAAACCAAGCCAATAAAATGCAAACGAGACTGTCTGGCTTTCGTGAAAGCCTCAGCGATTACCTGGTTCTTCGCGAGCTCCCCTTCGTCAATTGCCTTATTGATCCGAGTCAGGTCCTGATAAACAATGCGGCCGGCACCCAGGTTCAAGTGACCCACTTCGGAATTTCCCATTTGACCTTCCGGAAGGCCCACATCCATCCCGCTCGCGCTCAAACGACTCATGGGATAAGTCGCATAAAGCTGTTCGTGAAACGGGGTCCGAGCCAACAGGGTTGCGTTCCCATCAGCCTCAGCTCGTTCTTCGCCGTGAGGGTTTATCCCCCATCCATCTCGAATGATCAAAATGACGGGTTGGGACATGTGGCCTGTGAGTTGTGATTCGGTGATCAGTGATTATGTATGGCCGGTAATCAGCAATCACTGATCACTAATCAGTAATCCAGTAATCAATAAGTTGTAAGGGGCTTGGTGGCCAGTAGTAAGGGGGCTCGCACCACTTATTCGACATCTAGTTCTCCGGCCGCAAGTGACCCGAGAACTAGGATAGTTTTGCTAACCTGGGCTGGTTTGCTGAGCAAAAAAAAGGCGGGTCAACTCAGCGCTTGACCGCTTTCGCGGCGTTTTTTTTTCGTTGAATATAATCCCGTCGACGGCGGCGTTTTTCGATTTTGTTGTGTTGTTTTCCCATCAGAATGCCCTTACCGGCGGAGCGCAATTTGTCAACTGGGGTCGCGCGCGCTCCGACTGACTCCATTTCTGCTCGATGCGGTTCTCAACAATCCGTTAAGCCTTGGGTTAAAGACTACCCTGAGGACGGTCGGCCGCTTTCAAATCCGGACTCGGAACCCGGAACTCGGAACTTGTGCCTACTCTCCCGCCAGCACTAGCTCATCACGGCGCGGTGCTTCGATATGGAATTGTTCCGGCCTGGGAGCGGGGCCGTTAACGTGCGTTCTTCCCCAGTAATCGGAGAAAGTCTCACCAGCGAACCGGTCGCGAACGAACTCTTCCAAGAGGCTACGAACTCGTCCTGGGATTTCTTCGAGCGCAATCGTTTTTTGCTGAAGACCAACCAGCCGTTCGCCGGTGATGGATCCACCGACATATAATGCGTATTTGCCAGGCCCCCTTCCCACGAAGGCGATATCCGCGTTATAAGGACGCGCACAGCCGTTCGGGCAACCGGTCATTCTGATAAGAATCGGCTCATTTGATAACTCGAATTCAGCCAGGATCTCGTCAATTTGATCCAGCACGCCAGGAAAAACTCGCTCGCTCTCGGCTAAGGCCAAGCCGCAAGTTGGTAACCCGACACAAGCCTGGGCAAGTTGCCGGACGTGGGTGAGATCGGCTGGACGCGACAGGCCGTGGCCGGTCAGAATCTTGTCTACGTCAGATTTCTGAGCCGGGTCGATGTTGTAGAAAATCAGGTTACAATTTGTGGTCAGACGGATGGGGAAG
The DNA here is from genome assembly GCA_019242435.1 of Verrucomicrobiota bacterium. GTDB lineage: Bacteria > Verrucomicrobiota > Verrucomicrobiia > Chthoniobacterales > JAFAMB01 > JAFAVN01. The sequence goes on from JAFAVN010000435.1 coordinate 4,247, forward strand.
CCAAAGCGCTGGGAAATCTCGAGGAAAGCGCTCCGATAATTCACGCCATGCGCGTCGTGGATTCTTCCTTCTTGAATCCAGACGCCGCAAAAGAGTTTCCCGTCCCCCTGTTCGTGCCAGCCCAGCATGTCGCCCACAGTATTCCACTTTGCTTCGCGCGGCGGCAGCAGCGGAAAAGAAAGGCGAGACTGCACTTGCCGCCGAAACCACTCGATCCCCCTGTCTTCGATCAAATACTTGAGGCGAGCATGTTTCCGGTCGCTCCGATCACCGAAATCGCGCTGAACGGTAACGACCGCGACCGCAGTTTCGATTACCCGGTCTCGCGTGACGTACCCGAGGGGCAACGCGAGCGCAGGATGGGTTTCCTGCTTGCCATGCGTCATACCAAAGCCGCCGCCGGCGACCACCGTGTACCCGCTGACCTGGCCGTTTTCGACGTGAGCTATAAAGCCAAGGTCGTTAGCGTAAACATCAACATCGTTTCGCGGCGGGATGGCGATCGCGATTTTGAATTTCCGTGGAAGATATTGGCCCCCGTAGATCGGTTCGTCGGGTTGGGAGTCGGTGCCGTCCAACTTCTCTCCGTTGAGCCAGATTTCAGCGTAAGCTGTAGTTCTGGCGAAAAACGTCCGACTGATTTCCTTGGCCAACTGCTGAGCGTCACCATGAGGGGCGTCATTGATCGGCGAGGCTGGCGCAATCGTGTTCCGGACCACATCGCCGCAGGCGCCCCAAGTCGTCACCCCGGAGTCGTTAATACTCCGGATGCACTCTTGTAGTCCGCCTTTTAACACCCCATGAATCTGAAAGCCCTGACGAGTGGTGATCCGGAGCGATTTGTTGCCGAGCTCCTGAGCAATACGATCATGAGCCAAATATTGAGCTGCCGTCAAATCACCGCCTGGCAGCTTCGAACGAACCATGAACATCCATGCCTTATCCTGACCGAGCTGCTTCCGGGCAACCCGCTGGTCCCGGTCGTCTTGTTGGTAGGTCCCGTGGAACTTCAACAACTGAAATTCTTCATCGGCAAAATGAGTGGCGTCACTACTAAGAGTCTCCCCGATCAAGCCGCGCAGGGCCCGGCTTTGCGATTTGATTTCTTCGACACTTTTTGATGACATGGCAGATATTTTAGAGAAATCTCTACTTCCCCTAGGGATATAGCGTATTTCGGCTCCACGCAAATGAGAAGTGATCAGCGAGAAGGAAAAACGACAAAGTGAGCAGCAGGGTTGCGGCAGACGACGACCGTGTGCAGCTTAGTGCATAAAACCCCTCGAGACCGAAGGATGAGGGCGATTCCACCATGAGTCACTTCCCAGGTCTCAGGTCTCTCAAATCACCAATCACCAAATCCTTCCGTCTTCTGACTTGCGTACTAAAGACTGCATGAAACGACTAATTCTCCTCTGCTCATTATGCTGGGCGACAGCGGCCATGGCGGCCCAAACGGTATTGACATCTTATATGGTCGGGCCCGGAGGCTCTCCCGTGACTTATATTTTCGCGTTGCCGGATGATTACGTAGCAGCTCAAGCCCCGATTTCGGACCCAAACGGAGATCTGCAACACCAAGCAGGCGTCAACGCGCTACAATGGGCGAAGCCGTTTTATCAGGCCCGGGACGTATACTTGCTGGGAGTAGAGCTCAAGCAAACACCGGCTCCGTACTTCTTGGCGAAATTCAACGGCGAAATCGGTGGGCAGCGGCAGGCGTTTTACGCGATCGTGCTGGCTTCCGGGACAGTGGTCCAGCCGACTGCATTGGTGGCGCAATAAGTCGGAATTGTCCGGCTTTTCTACGCTCTGGGAAAGTTGTGATCTCTTTTGCCGCCTCGTAGGATTTGGTGTCCGGGCCTGAGAGGCGATTGGTGATCAGTGAGTGGTGAGTGCTTGGACGACAGGCCCTGCGCTAGAAAGGCCACCGGAGCGGTACCAATCACAAATTACCGATCACTAATCACTTCGAGAGGCCGGAGCCATTACCTGGTAGCTTACTTCCCTCGCCGAAACCAATGACCACCGCCCAGATCATTCTCGACGCCGATTTCACGTTATCTGAACTTGATCCGCGATTGTTTGGCGCCTTTGTCGAGCATCTTGGGCGCTGCGTTTACACCGGCATTTTTGAGCCAGGGCACCCAACGGCTGACTCGCGTGGTTTCCGGCAGGATGTGCTGAGACTTGTCCAAGAACTTGGCCCTACGACCATCCGCTATCCCGGGGGCAATTTTCTTTCGGGGTATAATTGGGAGGATGGCGTCGGTCCGATCGAACAGCGTCCGCGTCGTTTAGATCTGGCGTGGCTCAGCACCGAGACGAATCGGTTCGGCACTAACGAATTCATCGAGTGGTGTCGCGAAGCCAGGACGGAACCGATGCTGGGCGTAAACCTTGGGACCAGGGGACCGGACGAGGCAAGAAATCTGGTCGAATACTGCAACCATCCTCGCGGTACTTTCTACAGCGACCTGCGAGGCCGGCACGGTTATCCGGAGCCGCACGGAGTGAAACTGTGGTGCCTGGGCAATGAAATGGACGGGCCCTGGCAGATAGGCCAGAAGACGGCCGCCGAGTACGGGCGAATCGCCAAAGAAACCGCTAAGGTCATGCGGTTAGTGGATCCGACGATCCAACTGACCGCTTGCGGTTCGTCGCATCGCGATATGCCGACTTTTGGCGCCTGGGAGTACGAAGTCCTGGAACACACCTTCGATGAGGTAGACTTCTTGTCTTTGCACATGTATTACCAGAATCCCTTAAACGATGTACTCGAGTTTCTGGGGAATATCGAGATCATGGACCGGTTCATCAGAGAGGCGGTCGCGGTCGCCGATGCGGTGGCAGCAAAGCGCCGATCTGCTAAACGGATCATGCTCTCTTTCGACGAATGGAATGTCTGGTATAAGGCTCGCGGCTCCCAATACCAGGAACCGACGGGCTGGCCGGAGGCGCCGCGTTTGATAGAAGAGGCTTACGAGTTCCAAGACGCACTCATGGTGGGCGGAGCTCTCATTACGCTTATTAACAATGCCGATCGCGTGAAAGCCGCTTGTTTAGCTCAACTTGTGAACGTTATCGGAGCGATCTTTGCCGATCCAGGTGGGCCGGCCTGGCGGCAAACCATTTTTTATCCATTTAGATTAGCCAACCAATACGGCCGGGGAACTGTTCTTCGTTCGCAGGTGCGTTCAAAGAGGTACTCGACCAAGACCGCAGGCGATTCCGCTCAGATCCTGGTAGCGCCCGTTCACAATGAGGGCGAACGGCAAATCGCGCTTTTTGTTCTGAACCGCGGCACAGAAGCACCGACGGAAATCGAGATCAGCTTGCGGGGTTTTCCCGAGATCAAACGAGCGCAAGCGGTCGCACTCCAAGGTCACGCTTTGTCGGCGACCAACTCGGCGGGAGACCCCGAGAAAGTCAGCCCGACCGAAAACCCGGAACACGACCTGAAGGGTGACCGGCTGATGGCAAAGCTGGAACCGCTTTCCTGGCAAACGATTGTTTTCAATTACTAACTCTGCAAAAATAAACCATCCCCCATACCCCCCATGAAAGCAGCATTACTGTGTCTTGCCGTGAGCGCCTTCTCCGGCAGTATCTACGCCGCCACTGAACTCACTTACTGGGATTTCCTTGGTGGCGGCGACGGTGTTCGCATGAAGCAAATCGTCGAGGAGTTCAATAAGAGCCAAAGCGATATCCACGTGACCGAGTCCACCCTGACCTGGGGTGAACCATTCTATACCAAGGTGCATACCGGGGTCGTTTCCGGTCAGACGCCTGACGTGATGACTTATCACCTTTCGCATTTTGCCGCTGGGATTCAGAATAAAGATCTGCGACCGATCACGGATGAAGAAATGGCAGCGGCTGGGCTAAAACGATCTGATTTCCAGGACTCGATCGTGCAGCGTTCCTCGGAGCTTAGCAAGACGTTCGGCCAGAGCGACCAACTTTTTGGAGTGCCGCTCGATATTCACACTTTGGTACTCTACTACAATAAAACCGCGTTGAAGAAGGCCGGGCTCTTGGGAACGGACGGAAAACCGACCGGAACAGAAGGTATAGACGCATTTAACAAAATGTTGGGGGAGGCAAAAGCCAAAACCCATTTGCTACCGATTGCCGCGTCGACTAACACGGAGGAACCCGCGTCTTTCTGGCGAATCTGGTATACGATGTTCAGGCAACAAGGGGGCGATTTCTTAAAGGATGGCAAGCTAACCTTGACGGACGTCGAGAACCAAGGTGCAAAGTCACTTCAGTATATGGCAGATTGGATGAAGAACGGCTATACGCCCAAAGCCACAAACTATCCATCGGCGGTTGCTCTATTCACCGCCGGTCGAGCCGTATTCATGATAAACGGTAACTGGGAAGTACCCACGCTGGTGGACCTGGATAAAAATAAGAAACTGACTTTCGAGTATGGCGTGACCGCCTTTCCCAAACTGTTCGACAATAACGAGACTTGGGCGGATTCCCATCAGTTGGCCATCCCAAACAACCAGAAGAATCCTGCTTCACCGGAAAAGGTCGCCGCCGCCCTGAAATTTATTGCTTATGTCGTGAAGCAGGTCACCTGGGCAGGTGGCGGTCATATTCCAGCCTATTTACCGGTTCAGCAAAGCGAGGAATACAAACAGATGGTGCCAAACAACCAATACAGTGCGCAAGCCGCGAAGCAGGTTAGCCTGGAACCGGCGCTTCCCATGTTCGGTGTTGGCGGCCCCACCTTTGCTCCGATCAGCAATTTTCTGGTGCCTGCCTGGAACAACCAGATTCCTGTGGACCAGGCTATCAAGCAATTCAATGCCGAGCTACAAAAGTTCGTTCAACAACAGGGTTAATCCAAGGCCGCGCCAAAGCGTAGCGGCGATGGGTGTTTGAACTCAGTGCAGAGTCTCGCGACAGAAAGTGCTGCCGAGCAGCATCCCGGCCAGGGACGTAAGCAGAGCCTCCGGCAAAAGCTTGCGCCCTGGCTGTTCGTATTACCGTTTTTCGCGCTATATGTCCTTTTCCTGGCATATCCGGCCATTCGGGTCTGTTATCTTAGCTTCACTAATTCCGATATCGCCGGCCAAGGGCACTTCATTGGTTTAGATAATTACGTTACCTTATTTCACGATGGCGATTTTTGGGCATCGGTGGTTCACACTGGTTATTTCGTACTCTTAACCGTGGTGCCCAATACCTTGATGGGGTTTTTGCTGGCGCTGTTGGTGGTACGGCAGAAGCGGTTGCGATTATTCGTGTTAGCGTGCTTTTTTTTGCCATTCATATTACCGGTAAGCGTCGTTTCCGACACAGCTAACTGGGTTCTCGATCCGAACTTCGGGATTGTTAATCTCCTGGCCGGCACCAATTTTGCCTGGTTCCAAGACCCGGCGCTAGCAATGCCGGCAGTTGCCGCTGTCACCATTTGGTGGACCGTCGGCCTCAACATGTTGCTTTTTATTGCTGGGTTGCAAAATATCCCTCAGGAATATTATGAGGCAGCCGCCATAGACGGAGCAAATCGGTTTCACCGCTTTCTTAACATCACCTGTCCGTTAATCTGGCCGGTGGCCAGCCTGGTTTTACTGCTCCAGTTAATCCTGCAGTTCAAAATTTTCGATCAGATCTATCTCTTGACGCTCGGTGGGCCATTCAATTCGACAGTGGTCGTCTTGCTTTACATGTACCGCCAGGGCTTCCAGCAGGGCAGAGGTGGTTACGCCGCAACCATCGCGCTGATGTTAGTACTAATTATCATTGTGGTCTCGTTAATTCAGTTTCGCGTGTTGCGCATCAAAAGGGCGTCCCGATGAAAGGAAAGCGGTTCTCCATCCTCGGTGCTCTTTGTACCTTGCTCACCTTGGCAATGGCTCTCGCCTGGATCTTTCCGATCTATTGGATAACCATCACTTCGCTAAAAACCGAAGACCAGACCATCGTGGTCCCTCCTTCGTTCTTTCCTTGGCCTCCGATCTTTGATGCGTTCGTTTACGTACTACAGACCAGCCCATTTATTCGCTGGTATATTAACACCATTGTTGTGTCCGTTACGGTGACGTTCTTCTCCATTCTCTTTGGGTTGATGTGCGGTTACGGGTTGTCCCAACTACGGTTTCCCGGGCGGAATTTGGTTTACACTTCTATTTTGGTCGGTTTCATGCTGCCGTTCAGTGCATTGGCAGTGCCGCTTTTCATGATGCTGAATCATTTTAAGCTGGTGAATACATTTCCTGGTCTGATATTACCGCAGATCGTCGTCCCGCTATCCGTCATCGTTTTCAAACAGTTCTTCGACGATGTACCCCGAGACTTTCGGGACGCTGCTCTAATGGATGGAGCAAGCAATTGGCGAATCCTGTTCCGGATTTATCTACCGCTGAACTGGAACATCACCTGGGCCATGGCGATCGTTACCTTTATTGGTACATGGAACAATTTCTTTTGGCCTCTTATCATTACTAACTCAACACCGATGCTAACCATCCCGGTCGGCATGACCCAGATCCAATTGGCTTACGGCGTCCAGTTTGCCGAGATTTGCGCTACGGCAGTCCTGGCATCGATTCCCACAGCGGCGACCTATATTCTTTTCCAGAAAAGGGTGACTCAGGGCGTGATCGCGGTAGCGGGGATTAAGTGATCGGTGATCGGTGATCTGTAATCAGTGATTACTGTTTACAGGTTTCCCGGAGTGGCCGCTTCGGGATGAGCGGCGGTATCGGCGTATCGACGCAGGGTTAGTAAGCCAGTCGACACAGTGGACGCAGTGGACGGTGTGGGCGTGAGTTGAAACGAGCGTTCGAACCGATGAGGTGAAAGGCCGGCGGGAGCCTCGGCCATGCCCCAGACCGTTAAAGACCCAGACGCCGATACGTCGATCAGCGCCGTTCCCAATTTCCCCGTTGAGGACCGGGGCGATCTGCCGTAGAGAACCAAGCATGTTTAGCGGCGCCTACACTGCCATCGTCACCCCGTTTAAGAATGGTGCTATCGACGAGGAGGCTTATCGAAAACTGATCGATTTTCAGATTGAGAACGGGATCGCCGGAATTGTGCCGACAGGGTCCACGGGTGAGGCGGCGACCTTGGATGCGGAAGAACATCTCCGGGTGATCCGGATTGCGGTGGAACAGGCTCGAGGGCGCTGTAAGATCGTTGCAGGGACCGGCTCAAACTCCACTCGGGAAGCAATCGATTTGTCGGTGGAAGCTGCGGCTCTTGGAGTCGACGGTCTTCTTTTGGCCAGCCCTTATTACAACAAGCCCACCCAAGAGGGAACATATCGGCACTTTAAGGCAATCAGTGACCGGGTAAATACGCCGATCATGCTCTATAATGTTCCGAGCAGGACAGCCAGCGAGATCGCGGTAGAAACCTGTGTCCGGTTGGTTCGGGATTGCGCGAATATCGTTTCCATCAAAGAAGCAGGAGGAAGCTGCGACCGTGTCTCTGCGCTGCGCAACGCTTTGCCTCCGAGCTTTACCATTCTTTCGGGCGACGACTCTTTAACGCTGCCCTTTTTGATCATTGGCGCGGTGGGAGTCGTAAGCGTCGCGTCAAACGTGATACCTAAACAGGTCACAGAAATGGTGAATGGTTTCCTGGCCGGCCGGGCCCAAGAAGCTCGAGATCTGCATCTCCGCTGGTATCCGATCTTTAAAGATCTATTTATCGAGTCTAATCCAATCCCGGTAAAAGCAGCTCTCAATCTGATGGGCTTGATCCAGGCCGAATACCGTCTGCCGCTCTGCGAGATGAGTAGCACCAACCTAGACCGCCTGAAGAAAACATTGGCTGCAGCTAAACTAATATGATCCGGCTCCTGGTGCATGGAGCCAACGGACGGCTGGGCCGGGTCATTGTGGAGATAGCCAAGACCGAAGCGAACTTCGCGGTGACCCGCGCTACTCGCGAGGATTCCCCGGACAAACTGATCGGTGCTGCCGATGTGGTCGTAGATGTAAGCGCCGCGGCTGCCACGGTCAAGCTGGCCCAGATCTGCGCCGAAACCGAGAAACCACTCGTAGTCGGTACGACAGGGCATAACCACGCTCAATTGGAAGCGTTACGTCAAGCCTCCGCGTACTGCCCGCTGATGTTAGCGCCAAACTTCAGTGTGGGGGTAAACCTGCTTTATTGGTTGGCCGAATTGACTGCTAAAGCGTTAGGCGAGAATTTTGATGTAGAGATTATCGAGTGGCATCACCGGTTGAAGAAAGATGCACCGAGTGGCACCGCGAAAAAGTTAGCTGAGACGATCGCCACCGCCCGGCAGTTAAGTTATGAGCAACACGCACGGCATGGCCGGACAGGAGTGGTGGGTGAACGGTCCCGCGACGAAATTGGGGTTCATGCGGTCCGCGGTGGAGACATTGTCGGTGAGCATACCGTTGTCTTCGCCGGTCCGGGAGAGCGAATCGAACTGACCCATAAAGCATCGAGCCGGGAGACATTTGCTCGAGGAGCACTGCGAGCAGCAAGCTGGATCGTCGGACGAGCGCCGGGTTTGTATGAGATGCGTGACATCCTGGGGCTGGAGTAAAGTGACTGGTGATTAGTAATTTTATGGAACGAAAAGAACGCCGGCGAACGCCGCGAAACCCAGCGCGACGGAGGGGAGCCGCTTTGTGGGCCGCCAATTCCATTGTTTGGATAACAGGCGGCTCCCGGGAATGGTCAAAGGTGTTGCAGGTACCAGCAGTGCGACTCAAATAGGAAAAGCGCGCCCAACGGGTTGACGGCAACCGCTGGCTTGTTCCCGGGAGCCGCCCGCTTGTCGCATATAGAACTTCGCGCCGACAAAGCGGCTCCCCTGCATCGCGCTGGGTTCTTAGTGATTCACGCGAACCACCAATCAGTGCGTATGCGAGCAGGGATCGCTCTAGGATCGAATATCGGCGACAGGCTAAGTCACCTTCGGGCGGCTTATCGAGAAGTGGCCGGCTTGAGCGCTGATTCGAGCGCCGTGAAACGCTCGTCCATTTATCAGACCACACCGGTCGACTCCCCGCCTGGAGCTCAATTGTACTTGAACGCAGTTATGGAAATCGAGTTTAGCAGGCCGGCAATTGTTTTGCTCGATGCTTTGATAAGCATAGAGCGATCGTTGGGGCGGCCCTCTAGGCGCCCAAGGAATGCACCGCGCATCATCGATCTGGATCTCCTTTACCTCGGCAACCTTACTCTGAACAGTCCCGAGATAATTATCCCCCACCCGAGGCTCACTCGCAGACGATTTGTCCTCGAGCCACTGACCGAAATCGCGCCGGATCTGATACTGCCGGGCGCGATGGTTTCCATCAGGACCTTGCTAGCCGATTTGCAAAGCGAAGAGGAAGTAACGAGAATTCCGGAAGAGCTTTCTGTATGACGGATCGCATTACGCCCGAGGTCGTTCGCAACGCAAAAGGTCAAGGCATCACGGCGCTAACCGCTTACGACTATCCTACGGCACGCCTGCTCGACGAAGCTGGGATCGACGTATTACTGGTTGGTGACTCACTTGGGATGGTCATATTAGGCTTGCCGGACACTACCGGTGTCGTTCTGGAGGATATCGTACACCATCTGCAGGCGGTTCGTCGCGGCGCCAGTCGAGCACTGGTGGTAGCAGATCTGCCGATCGCAACCTATCGGACTCCGGAAGAGGCGGTCAGCAATGCGCGAAGCTTAGCGAAAGCCGGAGCAGATGCCGTCAAGTTAGAAGGGGGCTCTGCCTGCGCAGAACAGATTCGAGCTATTATAGACACGGGCATTCCGGTGATGGCTCACCTTGGATTGCTTCCTCAACACATCCAGGAAGAGGGCGGATACAAGATCAAAGGAAAGACGGAGGCGGATCGGGAATTTCTATTGGAGGAGGCCCGAGTTGTCGAGAAAGCCGGCGCGTTTGCCGTTGTTTTGGAACTGGTTTTCCCGAAGACCAGTGGTGAGATCACCCGAGCAATTTCTATCCCTACGATCGGTATCGGGTCCGGTTCGCAGTGTGATGGGCAGATTCTGGTTATCCATGATCTGGTTGGGTATTCGCCGTGGTTTATTCCGAAGCATGTTCGTCCGGAGGCGGAGGTCGGCAATACGATCAACCGGGCAGCGCGGGCGTTTATCGCCAAGGTCAAAAGACACGAGTAGGGCGTGTGGTGCCGACGGCCCAGCGCCGGCAGGGGGAGGCTCCAGCTCAACCGAACAATGTTCGCAGGGCCAGAGGAGTGCTTTTTAACCCTTCGTGTGCTGCACCAAGAAACTGCCGACCGGGTTCCCAAGTATTGTGATTCCGTGTGGGCCGCTGCTCAAAACGCGCCGCGTGCAATCCGATCGGTTTGCTATCGGGAAACGATACATCCTGGACAAACGGCTCGGCAGTCCAGGGTGTAACTGAATCCGTACTCGAAGCGGTTTGACTGCTCCGAACAGGATTCCAGGCCTTGACGGAGCCTCGCCCTACCGATCTTAGGCCGCCCATGCGAAGCGACGGGGCGTAGTTTTCGCCTCGCTGGTGATAGGCTCAGATACGCCAATATCCAAATCAGCTTTCGAGGATTTGGCCCATCTCGCGGAACTTGTGGTAGCGTTCTTCGAGCAATTGTTTTTTGGATTTTTTTACCAACTGATCCAAGTGGGTGGTCAGGGCAGTTTTTAAGTTGGCGGCGGCCTGGGCGTGATCCCGGTGGGCGCCGCCGATGGGCTCAGGAATTACCTCATCTATCAACTTGAGTTCATTCAAATCGCGGGCGGTGAGCTTGAGAGCTTCAGCGGCCTCAGGAGCGTGGCTACGATGTCTCCAGAGAATGGCGGCACATCCCTCGGGGCTGATGACAGAATAATAGGCGTTCTCCAGCATCAATACGCGATCGGCAACGCCAATGCCGAGTGCTCCTCCGGATCCTCCCTCGCCGATCACCACCGCCACGATGGGTGTGGAGAGTAACATCATCTCGCGCAGATTCACGGCTATAGACTCGGAGATATGCCGTTCCTCGGCCCCGACTCCCGGATAGGCTCCCGGAGTATCAATCAAAGCAACAATCGGCAGCCCAAATTTAGCGCCGAGGCGCATGATCCGCAGAGCCTTACGATAACCTTCTGGATGAGCGCTTCCGAAATTCCGGCGAATGTTCTCTTTGGTGTCTCTCCCTTTTTGATGACTCACGACGACGCACCGATGATGATCTAAGGAAGCAAAGCCGCACGGCATTGCGTGGTCATCGCCAAACAGTCGGTCCCCGTGAATTTCAATAAAATCGCTGAACGCGAGCTGAAGGTAATCAAGAGCAAAGGGCCGGGCGATGTGCCGGGCTAGCTGCACTCGTTCCCAGGCCTTGAGGTTCTCATAGATTTGTTTGCGAGTAGCCTCAATCTTGCACTCCATTGCCTGGACCTCGCGCTCGAGATCTACGGCCTGCAATTTCGAATGCCTTTTTAGCTCTTCCAGCTGTTTCTCGAGGTCGCTGATCGGCTTCTCGAAATCTAATGGTTGGTGAGCTTTCATTTGCTGATGGTCACAGGAGTATCTCTCGCCAATAACGCATAAAGTTCTTCCATATCTTCCGGCGCCAATTGAATCCCGAACTTCGGCTTTTGGGCGTTAGGCTTGTCGGGGTTGGTTTCGGAGTAAATGGTGATGCCGTTTTGATTGATTACGATCCAACGACTGCTTCCAAGATAATTTTTCGCCCCAAAAGCAACCCGCAACCCTCCGGACCAAGCCTCCTTACCGATCACCCTAGATTGGCCCGGATTGATATTGGGTGGAAGATGAAAATCGAGCGCCTTGTACCAGCGGAAAAAATTACCGTGATTCAATAACTCCACGGCTTGATCCCCCAGGAAAATCTGAAGGCTAAACTGCCCGCTCGGAATGATGAACTTCTGCCCTGGTTGAATCCGGAGACTCTCGAGGCTGTTCGCTTTAAAGATCAGTTCGGGAGCGGCCTTGGTTTTTGCAGAGATTCTACCAATCGAATCTCCGCGTTGAACCGTGTATTCCTTTTTATCGGGCGCAGCCTTGCTCGAAAAAAAGTCCTGAATGTTCATATCCCCGGCGATCTTTCGCGCATCGTCTGCTTTAACAGAATGAGGGAAACTCTGGAAAATGGAGATCAACAGCCTTTTTCCATCGTCGATGTTTCCTTTGGTAATCAGCTCCTGAGCTTGTTCCAGCAGGCCGGTGCTGGGGTCAGGAGTTGGAGTTACGACCGCCTGGTTGCCCTTGGTCGGTGTGCTGGCAGCTTTTTTAAAAAAGAGCTCGTAAGCGGCAATGGCGCCACCGCCAAATACCAGCAACGCCAAACCGGCTACAATGCCAAGTTTCCAAAAAACACTCATTCAAGCGAGCTGCCTCTCGAATTCCAGCAGTGACCTTGATGAAATCGGGGGAAGGCGTTCATTTGTCCCTCCTTTCAGACTTAGAGCAATCCTCGCCGGCGAAGGTCGAACCAATTAATCCGCGCTGACTGTTCGACCAGCTCAAGAGTGAACTTTAAGAGACAGATCTCCCATCCTTCATCAACCCCCTGGATAATCGCGCTGGAACTGCGTTGACCTTCTGGAACGTCCCGATTGACCCGCTCAACCACCGCATGCAGTGAATCATGAACGACGTGCTCGGTAACACCATCCTTTCGAATTTGAAACCCGTACTTAAGGAAGGCGGCATTCTTCGCTTGGAGAAGCTGGGCAAAATGATTGGCAGCCTCACCGAATCCCTCGAGCAAGAGCTTAGCCATATTATCCGGGGTCAACAATTGCGGGCGATCGGCCTGGATCCGGCCCTCTCTGACCCGGATCTCGTCCACCTGGTCCATCAATTCCGTGACCAAATAAAATTGAAAACTGGTGACCCCGAAAGTTTCAATGACTCGGTCCGGCGAATGGATGACCTTCGTGTTTTCGAGTGCGTACTGTAAATCGTCCGCGTTGTACATGGCGGTAAAAGGGCACAAAAGTACCACTTTTCTCCTACGGAACAAATCTCTTCACTGGGAGACCCAGGCACAAGAGGGCGGTTTGAACGAGAAGCCCGTCGGCCACCCGCCGAGGCGAAGCGTTGCGGAGGTAACAAAAAAAAGCGGCCGAAGCCGCTATTCTCCTCTGAAGCAGGCCCGACTCGCCAGCCTGGTTCCGTGCCGTATCACTATTAGCGGAACAGGCTATCGGCGAGCCGTAGTGGGCAAAGGGCCTGCATCGCTCATCCGCCATCCGGCAGATGAGCGATGCAGGCTCATAAGCTACTTCGCCCGCTCCTCGATATACCGGATAACGTCGCCGACCGTCTGCAGTTTTTCGGCATCTTCGTCAGGAACTTCGACCGAGAATTCCTCTTCGAAGGCCATCACGAGTTCAACCGTATCAAGCGAGTCAGCGCCGAGATCCTCAATGAACGAAGCATTAGCAGTCACCTGTTCAGGATTAACGCCGAGCTGCTCGACGATTATCTCCTTCACTTTATCTTCGATGGATTTCTCTGACATAAGTCGCGTTATTCTCTTTTGGTTAAGACGTGGCTACGCTTAATAACGAAGCCTAAGGTTGGCAACTAAAATAATTGCATCAAATAGCAACTATTTTTCTTCGTTTCGTTGACGGAAGCCGACTTTGGCTCTGCTGGAGCCTGGATAGTAGTCCTATTCCCGGTTTGGCACTAAATATTGCCGAGTCGTGTAACCCCCGCCAGCCGAATCTGCCGGCGGCGGATCGTTTTGTCTGAATTGCCTCCGACTCGGCGGCTGAAGGTGACGTAAGCCCATGTCTCATGGAACCGCACCAGCTTTTGAATCGCGAGCCCGAAAGGAAGCTATTGGGGAGCAGGAGGGAGAAAAATCCGACCGCTTTTTGTATTGACCTATCGGCGGGATAAGCCAGTCTAGAACGCCTCTTTTGATCTAGTGTTATCAGCCCGCGAGTAGTTTACTTTTTACACTGAACTTGCTACCTCTATCCCGACCATGGCGGATCCCCTCCCCTCGCTTGATCTTCGTTTGACACCCGATTGGCTGAAGGAATCGGCGCAAGTCAATCGTTATGCGGACTATGCCGACGAAGAGGCAGAAAACCGTAGTCACCGTGGTAATCGTGATCGCCGGGAGGACAGAAATCGGCGCCCGGGGCAAAACCGGCAAAGACGGGATAGCGGTTCGGGTCGGAGAGACCCGGCTATCTCGCGTTCGGGACCGCAGCAACGATCGCCTCGACCACAGAACCAACCCGCTCGTGACGGGAACACCAGCTTACATCCGGACCGGGGATCTGATCCTTCCCGGCGACGGCGAGAGGAACCTGCCATCGATCAAACCGAGCCGGCGGCAGTACAAGTGGATTTTCTTCCGGAAGAGCGCGCATTCTCCAAAGTCATCCAGCAAATCAAACAGGGCCACGCGGCGTATCCGTTGTTTGGATTGGCCAGAATGTTTCTCGAGCGTCCTGAACGCCACCGAGTTCGCACTCGGACTTTGAATGACGCCGTTATGCTTTACCAACTCGGCGATGAAGGGCCGGTAGCCATGGAACCAGCCGCCCTTGAACGCATCGCTTTTAACGAGAAGAAGGACGAATTCTACTCGAGCAAGGTCATTGAGAAAGAACCGATCAAAGGAAACTTTACCTCCGTAGCCAGGTGCACATTATCCGGACGGGTTCTTGGCCCGACCAATTATCATACGTTTCAAAAGGCCATTCGCAGTCTGTATGAGCAACGGTTCAGTCGCCGGATGAGCTTTGAGGATTATCGCAGGAGCATTGAGATTACTGCCGACCCTGAGGTCGTTAATCAATGGAAAGAAGAAGCGCGGAGGGTCGTCACCTACGTAAGTAACGATTCTCAAGACCCGGCCGAGTTCGAAAATCTCACCGCAATGGAGCAGCATTTTCGAACGCATCATCTCGACAAGCTAGTACGACCTTGCCTCGCAGCCGAGGTATCGGGGGAGGTTGCACGCCATCTGCCCGATCGCTCAATTGTTGCGTCAATTCGACGGGCCCGAGATAAAGAAAACCGGTTCCCTGCGCAAATGGCTGGGGCTCTTCGGCATGGCCTCAATCAGGCTGGGTTACATGTATTCAAACACAAAAAACGCATCCTTTATATCTCGACAGTTCGTCCCCAGTTATTCGATCCGAACCAAGCGCAGGTTTCTCCAGGACTGGAAGCAATCCTGGCGACCCTGCGATCCTATCCGCGCATTACCCGAAAGCAGTTAGCCGAAAAGGTCTTGAAACGACTACTGGGCGACAAAAGTACGGACGAAAAAACTCCGGAATACCAGCAGGCCAAGAACAGTTTGCCTACCGACCTGCTTTGGCTGGCAAAAGCGGGGCATGTGATCGAGTTTGCCGATGGAACGCTCGATCTACCTTTGCCTCCTAAACCGGTCGAGCAAAAGGCCGGATCTACGCAGACGTCCGGTCAACCTGCCGGCGACGAGCATGCCGAGTTGGAAGCTGAGACCGGCGAACTTCCCGGGAGCACAGAAGGCGAGGTTCTCGAGAGTGGAGGAGACGAAAAGAAGGAAGAAGCACCTTTGACCGAGGGCGCGACTGCGCAAGCGGAGGTACCAGACGAGGCGGTTGCTCCGGTCGAATCGGAACCGGTCCGATCGGAGCCGCAAACAGCAGAAGTTAGTTCGGCTACAGCGGAGACTCATCCTGCTTCCGAGCAAGGCCCGCCTACCTGCGGGGAAGGTCACGCCGACCCGCCGAGCAACCACTCGGCTCCAGAGCAATCCTCCCCTCAGCAGGAGGTTCCGGTCGCGTCGAGCGAGGTAGAGTCATCCAATCACACGCCCCTTGTATAGCCCCGCCTCCTCCCTTATGGGTGCATGATGCGCATCGTTCGCTATTTGGGCCAGGATGGAGTTGTCCATTATGCGGCTGAACAACCGAGCGGGGTTTGTCTCGATATTGCCGGCAATCTCCTCCAAACCTTCGAGGTGACGGATAGAGAAGCGAAAATGGTCAAGTTATTAGCGCCGATAGAGCCGCGAGTCATATTCGGGATCGGGCTGAATTATCGGGGTCACGCTAGCGAACAGGGAGCCCAACTGCCTCCTCGCCCACTGCTTTTTATCAAGGCGCCAAATAGCCTCTCCCATCCAGGGGATCCAATTGTAATCCCGACCCATCTGCCAAGTACCGAAGTAGATTATGAGGGCGAACTCGCAGTGGTAATCGCTCGTGATTGTAAGAACGTGACCCGGGATCGCGCGCTGGAGTTTGTGCTCGGCTATACCGCCGCAAACGACGTGTCAGCCCGAGATTGGCAGAAGAAATTGGGAGGAGGCCAATTCTGTCGGGGAAAGAGCTTTGATACATTTGCTCCTCTCGGTCCAGCGCTGATCACCACCGACGATATCCCGAATCCAGGCACGTTACGGATCCAGACCCGGGTCAACGGAGAGAAGAGGCAGGATTCCAATACTTCCGATCTAATCTTTGATGTACCGGCGTTGATCGAATTTTTGAGCGGAAGCACGACATTATTGGCGGGTTCCGTTATTCTCACGGGCACACCCGGCGGAGTCGGAATGTATATGAACCCGCCACGATACCTGAAGGCCGGTGATGTCGTCGAAGTGGAGATCGAGAAGATCGGGGTACTAAGTAACCCGGTGTCGGTGGAGAATAAGTATGGGGCGTGACAAAGATATGCCGGAGAATGGAGTGATGGAGTGATAGCGGATCTGCCTCGGACGATCTCCCGGGTCACAACGATGTCGCAGTTCCGAGAATTGGAGACGAAAGCGACTTTGCATCAGTCCAACTCAGTACTCCAGTACTCCGTACTCCCGTAGTCCAGCTTTCGACCACATTTGGTGAGACATGCGTTTCCAACTCTCTTCCGATTACGCGCTTAGAGGCGACCAGTCCGCCGCAGTTGAACAATTGACCCGCTCGCTGAAGGCCGGGAATCGGCATCAAACGCTTCTCGGCGTCACCGGCTCCGGCAAAACGTTTACTGCAGCCAACGTAGTTGCGGCGCTCGATAAACCCACTTTGGTAATCTCACACAACAAGACATTAGCCGCTCAATTATACAGCGAATTTAAGCAGTTTTTTCCCAAGAATGCGGTCGAGTATTTTGTTAGCTATTTCGATTATTACCAGCCGGAAGCTTACATTCCGCGTACCGACACTTACATCGAGAAAGACTCGTCGATTAACGAAGAGATTGAACGGCTGCGCTTGTCGGCGACAAGTTCGCTGCTCTCCCGTCGCGATGTAATTGTAGTGGCCAGCGTATCTTGTATTTATGGGTTGGGATCGCCCGAAGATTACGCGAACATGGTCTGCAACGTCTTCAAAACCCAGGCGTTATCTCGCGAACTCTTCCTGGCCAAACTGGTAGACATGCTCTATGAACGGAATGACATCGCGCTCACTCGCGGCAAATTCCGGGTTCGGGGTGATGTAGTGGAAGTGCATCCAGCATCCGCCGACGAAGAAGCTATTCGGGTCGAATTTTTCGGTGATGAAGTGGACTTGATTACTCGGTTCGATCCTCTGACCGGTTCACCATTGGAAAATCTGGATCGTTTTACTTTTTTCCCAGCGAAGCAATTCGTCACCCCATACGAGAAGATGCAACGCGCCTTGCGAGCCATCCGGGATGAATTGGAAGAGCGGATCGTCTGGTTCGAAAGCCGGCATAAGCTGCTGGAAGCTCAGCGCATCAGAATGCGGACCGAGTTCGATCTCGAGATGCTGCAGGAAATGGGGTTTTGCAGTGGCATCGAAAATTACTCGCGACATTTGAGCGGGCGAGAGGCGGGTTCACGACCATACACTCTCCTGGATTTTTTCCCCCGTGATTTCCTGCTGATTGTGGATGAGTCTCATGCCACGATTCCCCAGATCGGAGGAATGTACGAGGGTGATCGATCTCGAAAGACGACGCTGGTTGAATACGGTTTTCGATTACCAAGCGCATTGGATAACCGGCCTTTGAATTTTCAGGAATTCATGGAGATGGCTGACCAGTTGCTCTATATCAGTGCGACTCCGGCCGAATTCGAGATACAGAACAGTGTAGTAGGAAATGAGACTTATATTCCGCACTCCAGACAGCGGATCGGCATGGAAGAGACGGAACCCGTCTTATTGCCTATGTTAACGGGGCGAGCAGCCGCCGAACTGGACGTCGTGAGCCCGGGCTCGCGACTGGTGGCGCAACAAATTATCCGGCCGACCGGCCTGTTAGATCCGAAGATCACGATCCGGCCGTTAAAGAATCAGATAGATGAGACCATCGAGCTTTGCCGGCAGCGTGCCGAAAAAACCGAGCGAGTTTTGATCACTACCCTCACCAAACGAACAGCTGAAGATCTAACGGATTATCTGCGCGACGTTGGGCTCAGGGTTCGTTATCTTCATAGCGAGATCGATGCTATCGAACGTGTTGAAATCCTGCGCTCACTTCGAGCCGGAGATTTTGATATTCTTGTAGGCATCAATCTGCTCAGAGAAGGATTGGATCTCCCGGAAGTGAGTTTGGTATGCATCCTCGATGCAGACAAAGAAGGTTTTCTACGAAGCCAGACCTCCTTGATCCAAACCGCGGGGCGCGCCGCTCGTCACGTCAATGGTGAGGTCGTTTTGTTCGCCGACATCATGACGGAAAGTATCCAACGGCTGGTTGCCATTACCGAATATCGGCGCGCGAAACAGATGGAATACAACGAGCAGCACGGTATTACTCCCAAAAGCGTGCAGCGCGCCGTACAAGAAAGCTTGCATACCCTTCTACGGAGTAAGCAACTGGAGGAATCCATCGTCCGTGAATCCGGCGCGGACTTCGATGTCACGGAGGTACTGCGGGAACTAGAAGAAGAAATGCAGTTAGCGGCCGCTAACCTGGAATACGAGAGAGCGGCATTGTTGAGAGATCAAATACTGGAGCTGAAGAATGGGACCGGAATCGCCAAAATCGAACCGAGAAAACGCCCGGTGAAGTACGCGAAAGCCAGCGGGCGCGGCCACAGGACTGGTGCTGGAAGCGGGAGAGCGAAAAAACGGTGGTAGACGTGTCGGCGTATGGGCGTGCGGGCGTGTCGGTGAGACGCCACAGGCGCGTTGCGTCTTCCTGAGCCATATGATCGGTAAAACTTATCGGGCTTATTATCGAGCGGTAGCCGATACCTGAGGTCCTTACTCGACACGCCCATAACGCCCACACGCCATCCCTCATCCTTCGTGCGGCGGTGGGAG